>JABHEX010000110.1 GCA_018676385.1 Akkermansiaceae bacterium | reverse complement strand
ATCCAGCCATGGTTCCTCATGTGCGGGGACAAAGAAACGGCCTGCCCCAAGGCCATCGACGAGTTGTCCGTGGACATCCGCACGATTGTGCGTCCGAAGAAGAGGATCATCATCCGGCGCCTGGATCGAGAGATCGATGAAGAACTCAACATCGCCGGCGGCCACTCACATCAAATCGTCGCCCTGCTCAATGACGATTCCAACAGCGTCGGCCAAGTCCACCTCGGGGTAGTTCACATGGTTGACCTAGAAAACGCACAAGTAACAGCCAACGAAGATGCCATCGCCAACCTCGGATTCTATACCCTCGAACAGTTACGGGGTGATCTCTACGAACACTTAGAAACTTGGACACAAGCGTGCGTCGATACTCTCGAAGATTTGTAATTAGATATAGTTATTACATCAATCACTGTATCCCCCCTTGAAATCACCAGCAGTGTAGTTATCTATCATCTCACATAATTACTCGTTTCTCACCCGCAGCAGTAGTCGTCGTTTTTGCTCCACCCAAAATCATCATCAAGCGACTCACCAGATGATTAGACTGGAAATGCATTACAACTATTACGAAAAATACTAAGCGCGGCCTACCAGCCATGGCTGCCATACTCAGGCAAAATCTGCAGTAAAACATGACATAAGATCACTCACTTCGGTGCTTTTCATTAACCCGTGAGCAAGCTAAACACATCCGCATTGCCACATGTATGTGCTAAAGAAAATATTCCAGTTGCGTGATAAGACGCATAACGAGGATGAGAAGCCATTCCTAGAGCATCTCGAGGATCTTCGTATCGTCATTACTCGGGTCGTACTCACCCTAGTCATCGCCATGGGTGTGTGCTTTGCTTTCCGCAATGAACTGATGGAAATTATCCGTCGTCCGGTGGAGCAAGTCTGGATGGTCAGCCAAGAGGAAAAAATGCCAGACAACCTCAAGTTAGAAACATGGGAAATGGCAAAAAAAGCCGACCGCGACACGGTGGGCTTCACCACTGCACAACGCGATTATTATTTTGATCATGTCGATCCCAATGGTGAGCTAAAGCTCAAATTTCACACCGACTCAGTGCGCTACTACCGTGCCTCCATTGACATGGAGAATACCAATGAGTCCGGCAAAGCATTTATCGAGAAGCTTCCAGGTATCGAACCCGAACTCCGAGAGCAGCTACTATCATTACTAATCGATGAAAAACGACCCGATGCAGCGGTCGATTCACGCGGTAAGCTGGTTCTAATGCAGGCTCTCAATCCGACCGAGGGATTCATGCTCTCTATCAAATTAGCGCTGTTTGCCGGCATTGTGATTTCCTTCCCGCTATTACTATTTTTCACATTACAATTCATACTTCCTGGTCTGAAAAAGAATGAGAAAAAAACACTCTGGCCTGCGCTAGCCATTGGCTTTGGACTTTTTCTGGCAGGCGTTCTCTTCTCCTATTTCTTTGTCCTGCCAAAAGTCCTAGACTTCTTTTATAACTATAGTCAGGAAATGGGTGTCACTAATGAATGGCGCATCGGATACTACATCTCATTTGCAACTCAGTTTACACTGATCTTTGGCCTCGCGTTTGAACTTCCAGTCGTTGTCATGACCATGGTCCGCCTAGGGATTTTGAACTACGAAATCATGCGTAATACACGCTCATATGCAATCCTAGCCATCGTAGTGATTGCCGCCATCATTACACCTACCCCTGACGTCGCAACACTTGCATTCCTCGCCGTGCCCATGATTATTCTCTACGAGATATGCATCTGGCTTGCTTACTTCTACAAACGCAAGGAGAGAGAAGAAGAACTGCGCGAACAAGAGGAGCTGAAGAAGAGGCTACTCGCTACACCGGCATTCACAACCACTCAAGATGATGATGATGAATACGTGTATGACCACGATGAATACGATCATGATCATTACCAAGATGATGATCAATATGCTCAGGATCATTATGACTACCATGACGATCCACATCATCACACTGATAGCGAGGGTGATGAGTCCGATACCGGCACCTACGATTTTGACGAGCATGGCTTAGAAGAGGATCCTCAAGCTTATGAGGACAGCGATTCCTCTGACAATACGACTACCAAAGAATTAGATAGCAACCACGCCGATGAAGCCCCCGGCGAGGATGATGACGATGAGCCCGAGGACCGTTCCTCAGGCGCCTGAAAATTGAACTCTGAACACTAACAATATTATCCCTATGCACTCTATGACAGGATTCGGCCGTGCTGAGCACGCCACCAATAAAATTGCAGCACGGGTCGAGGCTTCGTCGGTTAACCGTAAGCAAGGGGAAATTGTTGTGCAGCTTCCGCGTGCTTATCAGGAGCTCGAGGCTGAAATTCGAAAATCCGCACTCAACAAACTATCGCGTGGAAGAGTCTCTATTTCCATCCAACTTGAGCTGCCGGAAGGCATAGGTGGTAAAATTCGGCTAAACGCAGGACGGGCTCGCGCCATCGAAACTGCATTCACTGAATTATCGGATATAATCGACCGCCAAGTTCGACTATCAGCGAGTGATTTCTTTCGTGCACAGGATGTCTTCGAATTCGATGACTCTCAAGCCGAACCATCTGATGCTATGGAAGCAATTCTGCCAGCTGTGGAAAATGCACTCGATCAGATGATTGCAATGCGTGCCAGTGAGGGTAAGCACCTCCACGGTGACATTGCTACACGGATCAGTGAACTAGAGACTATCACAGCCGAAATCACCACCTACGCCCCCTCAGTCAAAAAACATTACACGGAAAACCTTCAAGCACGTCTTGCAGAGGCAGGACTAGCTATCGCTCTGGATGATGAACGCATCCTCAAGGAGATCGGTCTGTTCGCCGACCGCTGTGACATTAGCGAGGAAATCACTCGGTTACGCTCCCACTTTGAAAAATTTCGTGAATATCTAGCGACTAATGATCCCATAGGGAGGCCACTTGATTTTTTGTGTCAGGAACTCAACCGAGAATTTAACACAATTGGATCGAAGGCAAACGACGCCATTCTGGCGCAGCATATTGTGAACGCCAAGACCGAGCTAGAGAAAATCCGCGAGCAAGTCCAGAACGTGGAATAGAGTTTTAAGTGCCGGGAATTTATGTTTTAGATAGATGCAATGTCAGACTTTCTTGATCCATCGTTCACTTCTCTAAAAATCTGCGGGGTCACACGCGCAGATGATGCAGTGCGGTTGATCGATCTCGGCGTTCATGCATTGGGCATTAATTTCTGGTCACAATCTAAGAGATATCTGGCACCCGACCAAGCCGAACCAATCCTGCAATTATGCGACGAGAAAATCGTCCGTGTCGGCGTTTTTGTGAATGCAGAACCAGAACTACCAAAGCGATTACTGGAATTAGGATTGATCGACTTTGCACAATTCCACGGTGATGAAACTCCAGAATACTGTGCACACTTTGCCGATAAACGACTCCCCTTCATCAAAGCAATCGGGGTCAACGATAAGACTTCATTAGAAAGGATCACCCACTACCGCTCCAATGCTATCTTATTAGACACTCCAGCACCCGGCGTTTACGGAGGCACAGGCGAAACATTCGACTGGTCACACGCAGAATCCTTCATCAAGTCACATCCTGACATCCCAGTACTCCTAGCAGGTGGCATCACACCGGAAAATGCTAGCAACGCCACCAATCAAGTTCATCCCGCCGCTCTAGATATAGCCTCTGGCGCAGAACTCTCACCAGGCGTCAAAGACTTCGATAAAGTCCGTGCATTACTCAACTCCTTGACCCCACTCTCTTAATTCCGATGAACCTGATATTCATTTTCCTAGGTGGCGGGCTCGGCGCATTGTCCCGATACGGAGTTTCATCCAGTATTCAATCGCTCGTTGAAAATACCCGCTTGCAGCGATTTCCACTGGGTATTCTGGCATGCAACCTCACAGGCTGTTTCCTCATCGGCCTAATTTTTGGCTGGATTGTATCACGTAATGGCGAGCAATCATCATGGTTCCAGCCGCTCGTCATCACAGGGTTCCTCGGTGCATTCACCACATTTTCAGCATTTGCTCTCGATACCCAAAAACTTTTTGAATCCTCCCCTGCTCTTGCCATCGTAAATATTGCGGCTTCAGTCGCGGGTAGCCTGCTCGCCATTTGGCTTGGATTTAAGTGCCTAGGATAGGCAACATTTTACGAGAATTTCAATCAGCAACGAGCCTCTATTTTGTGATATTCTCCATTGCTTTTGCCCCAGCTATCGAAGGGCTTCGACCAAATCTGTGTGAAAAACCAGCTGCTTGCGATCCACATCTTCATCCAGTAGAAATTGCGTTATTGCGAAGACAGTTACCAACCTCTCTTCAGTTAAATCAGAATTCCCAGCAACCACAGTTGCGATCAGCCCAATAGCTGTTATATCTATGAATAGTTAGCTTAATTATTTTAGCGATTCAATTTATCACGATTGAATCTAGAGATGCACTGAATATGTGAAAAAACCGTAGGTTAATCTCGTATTCAGTCACAACCCGCTATCCTAGCTATTGATTTTATAAATCGTTCAATCATGTCCCATAAACTACCTACCGATATTATTTTTTTCTCGCTCATTCACACAGTGCTCTGTTGTTGTTTGAATGCTCAGACAGCCATCAGCCCAACATCCATAAGTGCTGAAGCAAGTCATCGCGTGCTATTTGAGCCCCAATCGGGACCATTTGCCCTGAAGTCAAAGAACCAACATTCCAACTTCCGTTTATCCCTCAGTTATTCTGCCGGTGCATCCAGCAAACCTCATGTGATGCTGCTCAGCGATTACATAATCAATTTACCCACAGGAGAAAAACAAAACATAGACATCGCTTTCGAACGCATGGAATCGACCACAGCGACTGTGCGCATCTGGCACGACGGCGAACTCATAAAAAAAGATGCCAATATTCCAAAATCGCTCAATCCCTCAAATCGTTTTTACATTGCTGATCAAAAAACATCTGAAAATGCTTTAGACATGGGCAGTGACTTCACCGCAATGGTAAAGTTCTCTACAAGAAAAAATGGCACGCTTAT
>JABHEX010000109.1 GCA_018676385.1 Akkermansiaceae bacterium | reverse complement strand
TAACCGCACCTTCCGCGAAGAATTCTATGCGTGTCTTGATCTTATTGCTAACAGCATAGGGGCCATGCGGTTTGAACTTCGAAAAGCTGTCGACAGATACAACACATTCAGGCCACATCACGCCTTGAAAGGCAAGACATCGATGGAGTACCTTAGAATCAATCAGGCCGATGTCGCATGAGTCTCAAAAGACGTGAACCTATACAGTGCCAGTAATCTGATTCATGTTCTAATTAGTTTGACAGCCTTAGACAGATAAGTCAGCTTTGTCTTTGAGAACTGAAAATGCTACGTCAGCATGAAGACGTCGGGGTCATCCTTGGCAAATCCGTCCAACAGCTTCAATTGAGAGGGTAATGGTCGCTAATCCTGACAGTTTAACAAAATAAATTAGCGGCATTTAAGTGGGATCGGTTACGCAGTGCCCTACAAATTAAGCGTAGGCAAAGGTGATATCCTGCGCGCCCTCCCAGAGCACTAGATTGCCCAGCAGCATAAGGTCATCCAAGTCCGAGGTCAGGGTGATAAAATGGTTCCCGGCGAGTTGACCCATTTTTGACGAGAAATCAACGCCGCCATATGCGATGAGAATTTCTGTCTCACTGATTCCACCAGGATAGAGGATGATCTGGCCAGGAGCAGGGTGGCTAGTATGATTTTCATAGTCAACACCGAAGTCACGATCTCCGAGTGGAATCCAAACGCCTTCACCAGACCAGCGCACATGGACAATCTGCCCTAAGAATGGCATGGATGCCTCAAAGGCGGCGCACGTCCTTGGGGCTAGTTCCCTTTCGAGGCGGGCGTCGAAGCTATAGCGGCCAGCTGTAATCTGGAGTGCTGTCATTTTAATGTTCCTTATGTGGTTAAATGGAGATTTTGTTACGTGAAATGTGCCGGCCATCATCATATTTTTTAGCACCAAAGGCGATTTAATGTAAGCAATGGTTTGGTGTCTGTTTGATTGTATTATGCACAGCGCATGTTGTGATGCAAATCCCGCGCTTCGGGTGTCTTTTTGTTACAATCTTTTCAGGTTTGTGTCGCCTGATTCCCATATTTAATCCCCTGTTTACTTACTACCGGGGGGACCAATTCAAAGGGGAAGGATTACCATGACGATACACTTCTTGCTATCATTTGATTGGACATAAACCCTCAATCATCATGAATAAACCCCGTAGGGTTTGTCAGGCTAATGAAAGCGTCGCCTTTAAATGTGTTTGGACTGGACTTACTAAAGCGGCTTTAGTAGAGTTTTTTTAAGGAATGGAACCTATGCGAGCTGTAATTTTTGATGCGCCCTACGAGGCTTCAACGTCGACTTTTATCGGAAACATACCGGTGCCAGATGTTAGACCGGATGACGTGTGCGTGCAGGTCGCCTATGCAGGTCTTAATTATGCAGATTTAATGATGCAAAAGGGGATCTATCCCCATCCAAAGGGCTATCCATTGGTAGCAGGTTTGGAACTGGCTGGCACTATTGTTTCTGTGGGAAAAAATGTAAAAAGACTTAAGGCTGGAGCAAGAGTCGCCGCTTTTAGTGAAGATGCGGGCGCTTTCGCCGAGTATTGCGTGGTTCCGCAGGAGCGCATTATCGTTCTGCCGCAAGATATGGATTTTCAAACCGCTGCGGCTTTTTATGTTCAATTCATGACTGCTTGGAGCCTTTTACATACAGTCAGTACAACTAAACCAGGAGACACCTTGTTGATCCACGCGATTGGCGGCGGTGTCGGTCTGGCGCTTACGCAGTTTGCAAAATTGGCGGGCGCAAAAGTTGTTGGCACGATTGGCACGCCAGGCAAAGAAATACGCGCAATTTCTTATGGAGCCGATTTAGTTATAAATCGATCGGAAGAAAACTTTGTTCAGCGCGCCCTGGAGTTCACTCATGGGGTGGGCGTTGACAAAATTATAGATTCAACGGGCGCTTCGATACTTGACCGGAGCTTTGAAGCAATTCGCCCGTTGGGCCACGTGGTTAGTTATGGTGAAGCCGAAGGCAAGCCATACGAAACTCTCTGGCAGCGCCTGGTGGAAAAATCTCTGACGTTCACAAGGATGCATTTAGGACATCTAGATTATTCATCAGAAAACTGGCAAAT
>JABHEX010000108.1 GCA_018676385.1 Akkermansiaceae bacterium | reverse complement strand
GGTATTCAGTTTTGTTCATCGGATTATGCTAACACTTAAGTGGAGCATCTTTTCATGTTGAGCAAGGACTTTGTGAAATTTTTCACAAGCTGACACAAATATTTTTTTATCGCATATGGTTTCTTTCAATATTCACCAAATATAGTTTATCGGTGATATAAATTGATACACGGAACTCAAAAATTACACATTGTGATGAATCACTTCCTTACTATTCTCTCATTTGGTTCTGTGCGCAGCATTTATGAACGAGCTGGTATACTGCACGTAACTCAATGTGTATCAGCGGTCTCTTCTTCGCTGACTCATTTGGAGTAGGCGTTTTCTCATTGTTTCCGACATATTGTCTTGTTGAGTGACCCAAGTCTGTGCGGCATTTTCGTCTTGCTGGATCCATCTCCCAACGATGCGCTCGTAGTAACGATTTTGCGTCCTTTCGTCATTGATGCGTGGGATTTGTGCAAGTGACAGCTCGGGATTTTTTTCAGCCGTGCTCCTTATATAGGATCTCACAACACTCTCATATTCGGGCTCGTTTGGCATTGTTGCCAACCATGAGGAGGCTTTATTCGCATCTTTGTCTGCGTATCGCATTACGACTTCGCGGGCAGCTCGTAATTTGGCGTTACCGGACAGGCTGTCCGTCCACGCCACGGCAGCATTTAGATCCTTATCAGCCCAAATGCCTGCCACCTCCCCAGTAGCTCGGGAAATGGACTCGGAATCTGACAGATTCATAATCCATTCAGCAGCCTCTGATGGGTTGCTCTGTGCCATAAACCCGGCAATGCGAGCAGCTCCTCCGGTGCGTAGTCGCTCGTCACTGATCGCCTCCACCCATGCTGTTGCTTTTTCTTTACCTTGTTTTGTGATGTGCGGGATAATGCTAGTGAGCGCCTCTCCTCGTTCACGGCTGTACGGAAGCATCGTCATTATTTCTGTGGCGCGGGTTAAGTTATTGGTCGTGATGCCACGAATGACACCGACCAGCCAGGGGTTCGCATCCTCTCCCTCATGGTTGTTTATGGCCCAGCTGAATGCGGCATCTGGATTGTCGGCAGCCCAGCTGGTCAGGATAGTTTGCCGAGCAAATCGAGTGCTGGTGTTGTTCTGAGCGAAATCCAGAGCAGCGACAGGGTCGCTTTTAGCCCATGCGTGGAGAAGCATCGCATACTCACTCATACGCTCACGGGTTATACCAAGTTTGCGGAATTCAACCACCGCTTGTTCGAAATCGTTTGGGTTCAGAGAATTTATGAGTGCGATTAAACTCTCAGCACGTGCCATAGGATTGTTATTAGCCATGATGGTGGCGATTTGCGCGGCATCTGATGCGAAATTATTGCCTGTACGGTTAATTGCGGATGCACCACGTTGCTTTGCTCCTGTAGGACGGGCGCGTGAGATGGTTCTTTGTGTTGAGCGCGTGTTTTTTATCTGCTGCGCAATACTGCCCCCTGTGGCATGCGCAGTGTCATCTGGGCGGAGTTTGGAGCCAATTGTGAATGATGCTGCGATCGTGGCGATCCATGCAGCAGATAGAATGATGGATGTGCTTTTCATTACATGAATGCCTATAAATTTACATTATGAATAACGATTTGAGAGACTTAAACTGTCTCACAGCAGAACATAATCAATTTTTTTTACACAAATAATTTATGTCAGTAGTTGCCAAATGGCTAAAGTAACTATAAATGCCAAGCATGAGCATGATTACAGATGATTCAAACGTAATGCAGAAGACGCGTGACCTTTGCGAAGCAATAACACAAGATATTGAGTTTGTAGCCCTTCAGGGTCAAGTGGAGAGGTTCCTGGCAGATGAGTCTTCCAAGCTTCAGTATCAGTCCGTGCACGAAAAAGGTGAAGAGCTACATCAGAAACAACAAGCTGGGGTAGAGCTTTCCGATACCGAAATTAAGAATTTCGAGGAAGCTCGTGATGGATTGCTTGAAAATGAAGTCGCCCGTGATTTTATGGATGCTCAACAGAATTTGCAGACACTTCAACAGACGATTAGCAAACATATTGGGATGACAATGGAGCTCGGTCGCTTGCCGCAACCAGAGGACATGGAAGATTCGTCTGGTGGTTGCTGTGGTGGTGGTTGTGGCTGTGACTAAAGCTTTCGTTGTTTGGTCATGCGTTGACCGAACAGCACATCAATCAATGTTTGCTGATAAAAGCATTTTATAAGATCAATGGACGTCAACGAGGAGAAGCGTGCTGCGTTTAACGAGCAGATGAACCAATGGGTGTCCCGCCAAGGGCTCTGGTTTCAGCTTCGTCATGCAGCTGACGGCCAGACAGTAGCGGCTAGATTAGTGCGAGTCTTTATCAGGCTGTCCATACTGCTAGTCATTTGTTGTCTGTTGCTCTGGGCCTACCTCGTAAACCGTGTTGAGAGCGACGTGTTCAATGATGAGATTCGAGTAGCCATAGAGCACAGTCTTAAAGCTGACAATTGTGAGGTAGAACAAATAACCAAGCTGCGAGACAACATTACAATCGCATCAGTGGCCGCAGATGGCGGGGATGAGTCATTTTTCCACAAGGCAGAAGCGCGACTGATTCGGCTGAACATGCACATAATGAACGGCATCATTGGTAAATGGAGCGCTGGCTCCATTAACATCAGTCAGCTAGACCTCGAGGTGAAAGCTGGCGAGCGCGATGATGCTGCCGCAGCGAAATCTTTTTCAGCATTATTCCAACAATACGAAGATTTTAAATTTGAGAGAATATTGGTTGAGAAGGCGAACATCGAGTGGGGTTATTCAGCCACGAATCGTGGAGCTATTTCAAATAGTCTCATGAGTGTCGTCAGGGATGGCGAAGCCTGGAATATTGAGCTCGAGGGGGGAACGTTCAGTCAGAACTGGCTCAGAAATCTTGAGATCAAAAAGATGTCCGTGATATGTGATAAGCAGGGTGTTCACATTAAGAACGCGACACTGGCCCATGGTAGAGGGGTCATAGAATTCTCATTGGATATTGGGTCGGGAGGACAACCTGATGTTAATGGTGAACTTACCATGACCAGCATGCCTCTCAATGGTATGTTGCCTGTGCAATATGCCGATTGGTTGAATGGTTCAATCTCAGGGAAGGGAACGATTAGTGGATCGACTAACAGCCAAGAGGGTGTAGTGTTTGATGTCGATTTATCCATAGGTGAAGGCGACAAAGTAGTTCTCAGAGATCGTTTGCCGCTACTGTCAGCCCTCAGTGTAGTGGATCTGTATAACAGTTATCGTAAGGTTTCTTTCGTAGAGGGTGGCTTACAAATAAGGACTGGAGGTAATTCTTTAGAAGTTGCCAATTTAGATTTTCGTGCCGGTGATTTGCTGCATTTGTCAGGTGGAAATTTTGTTGTTAGATCACCCAATCACAAAGAGATTGCGTCTACTCTGAACATCAAGGATGTTAAAGATGTATCTGACGTAATAGAGAAAAATTGGAAATTTAAAGATGATGATATCATGAATTCAGGTGACGATGATTTTGACATATCTGATGTCGCTGGAGAAGTTGGTAGTATGACTAAGCAACGTAATGACGATATCAGTGGTGCTGAGAGAGTTTTTGTTAATAGCATTTTGAATGAGATGCTCGTTAGGCGATTCGAGGGACTCATAAAAATTGGGCTGAAAAGCGATGCATTTGACAAAGCAGAAAAATTAAAAGCATTCTACCCTGCGGATGAGAATAGCCGACGCATATGGATGCCGGTACCTCTCTCGGGTCGATTGCAGACGCTAACGGGCAAACAAGCTGAACAATTGTATGTTCTGGGCAAGAACAGGCTCTAGGTCAGCCCCAGAGAGGCATACACTTCGCGAGTAGCGCGGCTTTGATTGAGAGTGTAGAAATGTATGCCATCTACACCACCGTCCAGTAATCCAGCACATTGTTCGGCCGCGTGTTGAATTCCCACACGCTTGACTGATTCTCTTTTATCCCCAGCGCGGTTGAGAGACCTGAGTAATTTTGCTGGGAAATGAGTACCTGCGGCGAGTTCTGCCATGCGTTTGATTCCGCTGGTTGATGTAATGGGCATGATTCCTGCGATGATTGGAATATTGATGCCCGCCAGTGAACATCGGTCCCGAAAATCAAAGAAATCATGATTATCAAAAAATAGTTGAGTGCAGATATAATCGGCACCCTCGTCAACCTTGGACTTGAGGTAATCCATTTCTAAGAGACGATTTGGGGTATCAGGATGTCCTTCGGGGAAAGCAGCAACTCCAATACCGAAGCCCCGTTTATCTGGATGGCTTCCAGAATGATTAAACTTTTTCACATGTCTTACTAGATCAGCAGCATGGTAAAAAGCGTCACCAGACCTATCGTAGTTGGACGCCGATGAGGGTGGGTCGCCTCTTAAAGTAAGTATATTAGAAATGCCCACAGATGCATAGCGCTCGAGCGTGATGTTGATCTCGTCTTCGCTATGTGCCACACATGTAAGGTGAGGAATGGGAGGAATCTCGGTGGTTTCCTTGATTTTGACGACTAAATCGTGAGTTAGTTCCCTGGTGGAGCCACCGGCGCCATAGGTGACACTGACAAACGACGGTTTATAGGACTCAAGGTCACGAATTACATTGTAGAGTTTATCCGCCGCTTCAGCTGATTTTGGTGGAAAGAATTCAAATGAAAATGTTGGGTCATTACTATTCAGTATATCTTTAATGTGCATCGCTGTCTGAGTTTTATAATCTCGGTGAAATTATAAAGAAAAAATGCGCTGATGCCACAACCAAACCAAAATTTAGGTGTTGAATAGTCATAATCATCCTTTCTCTGGCAAAAAGTGAGACATTACGCTATATTTAATACAGCTTTCCTACAACATGACCCATCATCCCACACTGCTACATTTCTTTCTATATTACCTTTTCTCGGTATTTGTTCTCGGGTGTGGGCTAGCTTTGGGCGATGATGTGGACAATGTTGTGCCTCACAAGATTTCTGTAAAAGCACTCGATCCAGCAAAGCAAAAATCGAGGAAGTCTGACCGCACACCTCGCGGTGGGAATCTTTTAAGTGGATACAAGGAAGCCGATACTAATGATGATGGCATTCTCACTATTGATGAGTTTGAGAAGATAAAGCGACTCGCGCGGCTAGAGCCAGAAAAGCGTCAGCGCCTATTCTCGTTTCTTGATAAAAACAAAGATGGCAAACTACATCATAACGAACTCCATCCAACTTCACCTGCACACTTTGGTAAAGTGCTGAAGCAATTTGATCGGCTAGACAAAGATAGTAGTGGTGGTCTCAGCCAAGAAGAGCTAGGTAAGGCGCTTTTATTTACTGAAATCCCGACCAGCCAACTTGCGCGAGTCTTCGGTAAAATAGACCGTAACAATAACGGGGAGATAGAAAAAAATGAGCTTGCTAAGCATGAGTATCATGAGCGTCCACCCATTCATTTTGCTCAACATGACAGAGACAAAAGCGGGGGGCTTAGTTTTGAGGAATATTCGGCAATGCCGTTTATGAATCGCGTGCCCAAACAGAGGTGCAAAAAAATCTTTGATCGTATCGATGTAGATAAAGACCAGCAGCTCTCTCCTCAGGAAATTCGGAGAGTAAAGCCTCCTCGCGTGCTCCACCGCAACCACAAGGGAGCCGGCATACATAAATAAGTCGGCGCTCGCCGGAGTGTATAGATTGTTTATTGTTGAGTAATGTGAAGCTGCCCTGTGGATAATTTGCTAAAAGCTAGCTTGTAAGCTTTGAACTATTCGGTAGATTCAATGACTGAAGCGGCATGAGTAATAAAAGAGAAAGAAACAGCTGTCGTGATGAGGATCCTGAGTTGGCGGATAACGGAAATGTTAAAGGGGATGCTGAGGATGCCAAAGTGATCACCAGTGGTGATGCCAAGCTTATCATTTCTGGAGCTGATAAAATAAAGGATGATACAGCACAAGCGCGAGAAATTGCGGTTCAGCCTCGGGCCATTAAGTCTTTGGATAGTGATAAATCTGAGGGTGATAACGAGGAGCATGAGGTGCCCTCAGTTGTGCGCTTAGAGAAACGACTTGAGCCGGGCCATGAGCGTATTAAAATTAACCAAGCCAAGTTCGAAAAACTTGAATCCAAGCCTGACAGGGCAGAGCAGTCCGAGGAAAATTGGAGCAGCGCCAAAATGACATCATCTTGGTGGATTGCTATTGTGGGAATGGGGGTTGCAGTGATTCTCATTGCGGGGTTGATTCTTAAATACGCTTTTGATGATGACTTGGTGATGGATGAGGTCGCAGGAGCAGCTCCTATTGAAAAAACAGGAGATGCTTACGCTGCTAGTCCACAGAAATGGTTTCATGATAACGATATCATGGTTAAAGAACAGGCCATTGATTTGCTTGAGAAATACGTCATAGCAAAAAATAACAAGGAACGTAGTGCTGTTGTTCGAGATCCAAAGAAATTTCTCGATAGTGTCGAAGCATGGGGGGGTATGTTTAAGCCTCGCGCGGTGGATGATGATCATTGTAATTGGTCTGTCTCCCACACTCGTGAGTGTGGGTTTTTGGTTCTCACATGTAAGGATGCTGATTTTATGCCATTACAAATCTATTTCACACGTGGTGATGATGATCAGATTCAACTCGACTGGCATGCTACAGTGGGTTGGTCGACCCATCCGATGAGAGTCATCAAAGAGAATTTAAAAAAACGTCATGAAGCGAGCTACAGGGGCAAACAAGCGCATCATTTGGTTGAAGATAAGATGGGACAAGATCGCAGTATTGGTGAAGGGTCAGCTGTTAGTCGTGAGCTGACATTGCCAAATGGATTATACTCTGAGCCTGTTACATTGCGATGCTTGCTAACTCGCAGGAATGAATTCTATGCGGGGCCATATAATGCTGAAGCTCATTCTGCCTTCATGTTGAGGTCGGCTGACCGGCTCACACATTTGTGGGGATATGTTGAGCGCGACTCGAAATTAGATCATGATTTAAGGCGTCTCCTCGACCACGGGCGATTCGTAATGGAGCTTAAAAAAAACCTGCCAGTAACCGTGAAAGTGAAAAGAGCTAAAAAAGATGCCTTGCCTTCCCAACTGGAGTTGATGGAATTAGTCCATCCCAACTGGGTGTCACCCTAATTCACTATGGCAAAACTAAATAAAGGACACTATCACTGTATCGAATGCGATACACTTTACGAGGCCGCTGTGGTGAAGCTCAGCCGTCAGCGATGTCCTGCTTGTGGTAATCCACCATCGGGGAGGGGGCTGTTAGGGGTTGGTAAAGATTATAAGGTTTTATCCGCTTCAGATCATCATGGAGTTAGTGAAGATACAAAAGACATCAACGAGGCTGCTGTTATGGCGCAGAAAAAGAAAAATCATGGTAAGGTAAAACGCACCAAACGTAAGTCTAAAAAGAGTTCGAAAGTTATAGCGTTTATCACTTTATGGCTGGTGCTAATGCTTGCTACCGTATTGATAGTGAAACATTTTTCATCGGCAGATGATCAGGCTGTTGCTCAATTCGAAGTTGAGCAAGAACGAGAAAAAAAACGCATAGCTTATGAGGAGCAGATGAAGCGAGCAATTATTAAGCAAGCGCTTCCTGAGTGTCAGCAAGCCATTACGGATTTCTTTATGGCCTCATCACCAGCAGCTAAAGCACAACGAGTTTATCAGGGCGCTAAGCTCTCGGGGATTATGTCGAGATATTACCGTAATAATCCTATTTTTTCGTCAACTCGCAGCATGATTCAGATCATGTGGGCTGAAACTCTTGAATTTGAGGGCAAATTAGTAATCGGTGCGATTTGTAGAAATAGCTTGAATGAAAATTTTGAGGTGATTTTCGTGAAGTCGAAAAATGAGTGGAAAATTGATTGGCTTTCGTTAGTACGTTTTAATCCCACGCCTTGGGCTTTGTTTCAAATTGGTGAGGATGGTGATGAGGGAGTATTTAGGCTTTATATGCGTGTCAGAGATTCAAATGAAGATCTCGATCAAAAACAAATGAGTATCGTTTTTTATAAGCCGAATATATTTACGAAAGGTGATTATTCTGAATTGGCCTCGCCATCTCTATCAGTGAAGTTGGCAAGTCCAATTGGATCGAAAATCTTGAACATGGCAGATCGGGAAGAAAGTGTAGAGGATGAAATGGGTTATCCGACAGGTGAGCTTGATCCACCAGGTTACCACCGAGTGCGCGTGAGGGTTAAGCTTCACAAAAGAAAAAAATCTGCACCTGATATGGAGCTACTTGAAATTATTGATGACCACTGGTATGGTATCGATCAAGTCGATCAGGGTACTGAGCTTGAGTCAGCCCCGTAGGCCAAGTCTCATTTGACCCAGTGGGTCATCAGCGCTGGGGAACCAAGATTCGAATGACAGGGCTCCTTGATGTAGCAGCATAGTAAGTCCATTACCAACACGAGCGCCAGCTGATTGAGCATACTTAAGTAGTGGCGTCAGCGGAGGGTTGTAGATCATGTCATAAACCAAATGATGAGGTTCAATGCATGCTTGAGGTAAGGGTATTGGATCGAATTGTTTTAGTCCAAGTGATGTGGCGTTAATAATCAGGTCTGCGTGACCAGCAGCTTCGATGAGCAGAGGGTCGTCAGGCGTTAGGCATTCGAGATGCTCGCCCGGGCCTTCGAGTTTTTCGCTGTTCTGATATAGGTTGTTGAGATCGCCTAACAATATTTGTGCTTTTTCGAGTGTACGATTCACCAGCCAAATACGTTCACAGCCGCTTCGTGCACATTGCGTGGCTATGGCGCGACCAGCGCCACCTCCCGCGCCAACAATCATCACGCGGAGATCACCGAGATCGACACCAAATTCCTCACGAATAGCTTTT
>JABHEX010000107.1 GCA_018676385.1 Akkermansiaceae bacterium | reverse complement strand
GCCTTCGCTTTAGAAGCCCGAATTGCATGCTGGGCAGGTTGAGGCCCAGTGACACCATGATGAAAAAGAGGACCAGTGAAATCAGGAGTGACATCGGAAGAGGGAAAGATGTTTTGGCAAAGGGAAAATGGTTACTGGCTCAGATCAAACCGGAAAGAAGCAAAAAGAACGCCAAGACTCCGATCACCAGAACAGCTGTTGCTGTGGCAATCGAAAGGGAAGGCTCGTCTCGGTAGAGGTAGGGGTCGCTGCGCAGCCGAATGAGTTCACGTTTGTGTTGGCTGTGAGTTGGAAGTGTGATTCTTTCTGCCCCTGGCGAAATCCATTGAGGGAATAGGGCGCAATCGGTTTGTTGTACCTCAGGTGTTCATGAGCCAGTGCTGTGGCTTCAAAACAAAAACTCATGCAATCAGGTCCTCTATCTCCATTCAGGAGTAGGCGCTGATTGGTGCGGATCTTTAGCAGGACCATACTGCCTTGGCCTGTCAGGCTGAATTGTCCATGCAGTGCACCTCAGCGGACTTGAACCACGTCAAAAGATTTTCCCGCGAGCATGAACAGCTTCTTCAGTTCGCTCGCAGACTGAAATCCAGTTGTTATGTGCTGATCAAACTGATCACTATTTGATAGTTGTGTGAAGGTTCCAAGATGAGGTGAGCTGATGATGCTGGCAGACACGATCGTTGCTTAGAAATCTTCATTACAAGCGAGTTTTTTCTGCATCAATGATTTTGATGCATCGAGGGAGTGTCTTCTTGAAGGGGTATGCATTAGTCTTTCTCGGCCTCATTTTCGCTTACATCGCGTGGATCATGTTTGCTTTCGAAAGTGTTTGCCTTGGTGATTCGCCAAAGTGATTTTGATAGGAAGCTGAAAAATGTCCTCGGCTTGAGAAGCCAAAATGACTTGCAATTTCTCCTACCTTGTTAAGTTCTAATTCCTTGCGTAAATCTTTGGATCTGAGGAAATGGTTCACTTCCTCGAGGCGGATTAATCGAAGCAGCTCCATTGGTCCCATCTTGAAAGTTTCTTTGCAACCTTGTATGAGAGTGCGCCTTGAACTAAAGAGAATGTTGCTGACATCATCAAGTTTGAGGGGATTTGTGCTGTTATCGAATCCCCAACTGATCAATTCGCAAACCAGTTGTTGGCGTGGTGCTACTTCGAATGGCTTGAAGGATTGATTCTTCCTGCTTGATAGCGCTTCCAGCATCAGCGCGAAGATCTCTCCTGTATGCAGTGAACGCAATTCTGGGTTGTTAGATGGATTGTTTAAATGCCAGCAAAAACTGTTAGCAATTGTGGAATAATGTTCTGGGCTTAGCTGTATTGAATTGCTGGTATATAGACTGTCCCGTAATTCAAGCTCTCCGCAGCACTCAAGGAACCTGCAGAATTTTTTGCCTGAGGTGATGGCGATAACAGTTGTTGAGCCTGCTGTTAATTGGAAGTAGCTTTCTTTGAGATCTGGTTTGAATCCATTCACGGAATGGGATTCAATGGATTGGCAGAAAACTTTGTGATCAGAATGATTTCCGCTCGTTTCTAAGCTAAATGTGATGCAATCTTGTCCGCGTTCGCCATTGAGTAAGAGCAGCTGATTGGTTTGAATACTAAAAATGCTGAGATCTTTGAGGTGAACAACAGAGAAGTGGCCTTGAAGTTGACCGGTAGACAGCTGCAAAACATCAAAGCTTTTGCCAAGCCTTAAGAGCACAGCGGCTAATTCGCTGGCGGAGTTGAATTTGGTACTCCAGCTAATGCTTGGAGATGCTTTGGGGGGGGCAGAATATTGGCTGGTTATTACGCTTGGCGTCTGCAACATGCTTGGCTCCCTACGCAATGGAGTGCAGATTATGCATAATTTTTGCTAAAAGTGCTAATAAGACTTTTTTCGTTCTTTGTTGAGGAGCATTGCAGCTTCGAAATGAGTCCTCGTTCTGTCCCTGCGGTCTGCGGCTTTCCGGGTCTGTGATGTCTGTTTCTCACCTTTTCGATGTGCTGGTCGCGGGGGGATGCATTCGCCCCACCACGGTGCTTGCTGGGTTAAAGCATGGAGCCGTGTCCCCCAGGCGTTTTCCGGTTGCGTTGTTGCTCGCGGCCAGCGGCTTGATGGTGGAACCGTTTGCCTGGCTGCAAGCCCTTTGGTTTCAGCGCAGGATGAAGACTTGCGCTTGCCCTGATGACCCAGTGGTGGTGATTGGTCACTGGCGCAGTGGCACCACCTATCTGCATCAGTTGTTGGCTGCTGATCCAGCTGCCGCCACCGCTCGCAACCACTTCACCATTGCTCCACATGCGGCCTTGGTGCTCAAGCCAGTG
>JABHEX010000106.1 GCA_018676385.1 Akkermansiaceae bacterium | reverse complement strand
GGGTACGGTGAGGAATGTTGTTCCTGCGAGCATTAAGATCTCCTCAGTGAGGCAGAGTGATGCGTTAGGCTTGGGTCATGCGGTTCTATGTGCCAAGCACCTTTTAAATAATGAGTCCTTTGCGGTTTTGTTACCAGATGTGCTAGTTCTTGATCACGAATCCAGAGACAGTAATTATAGCTTCACTCAGCTTGTTAAGGCCTGGGATGAGACTGGTGTGGGCCAGGTCATGGTTGAGCGAGTTAACCCAGGAGTTGTTGAGAGCTACGGTATTGCGAATCTTGGTGATGTTGCGCTAAAGCCGTTTAAGAGTGTTGCTTTGAAAGGCCTAGTTGAAAAGCCTTCTCTTGATCAAGCACCCTCCAACTTGGCGGTTCTCGGTCGTTATGTCTTGCCCTCAAAGACGTTGGACTTGTTGGAGAATACCGTAGCGGGTGTGGGTGGCGAGATCCAACTGACCGACGCGCTGGTCAAGCTTCTTGATACTGATGGGCTAAATGCTCTTGAGACTGACGCCGAGATCCATGACTGTGGCAACAAGCAGGGATTTTTAAGTGCAAACTTGGCGGTTGGGATGAGAGATCCTGAGAGTAATCTAGCCATAAAAAAACTGTTTAAATCAAATGGTTGGTAAGTAGTTAACGATATGAATAGATTTTCATTGATATTACTTATTGGGATACTTCTGATACTTTGGGGTATCAGTGGTGTGGCGAAACTGTCTCAGGCTGCTATCAGAACCGGGTTCGATGGGTCTGTTGTGAGTAATGTTTACGCACCTGATCGATTGATGCTTTTAGGGTTTATAGGGAGCCGTGTTGCGAGTGAGTTGATTCGTCGGGGTGAGAGTACCGTGATTATTAAAGATGAGGATCGTCTGTTCTCAGATGACAGGATTAATGGCAGAAAGCCCAGAGATTTTGTAAATTGAGCTCTGTGTCTGACAGTTATAAAAACTCTGCTAATACCCCGAGCAAACAGACGCTTACTAAATATATCGCTATGGCTCTTTTGGCGCTTCTGAGCTTCGGTTTAACAGGTCTTGGTGCAATCGTTGTTATGTTTGCCTTATCTACCCTGCGGGCAGGGAGAGACTCCGCTGCGTCCCATGGTATCAGCTCTAGAAACTCCTCCCGATTAGGTGGCGTTGCGATTGTTATTACCTTTATGCTATTCCTTATTGGCATGGTTCTATTGAGCTCCTATACACCCGGGGTGGTGCGTGATGTTACCTTCCTCCATGTTTGGTCTACTGTTTTTGTTTGTGTGATTTTAGGTGGCGCTGAGGATATCAAGGCTGATTTATTAAGTCCGTATTTTCGTCTTGTAGTTAAACTGCTGGCCTTCGGTTTCTTCCTCTGGACGACGCCGAATGTAGTGCCCTTGGTTATTGGTATCCCGGGCATCGATTATCTTCTTTCAGTCCCATTAGTCGCATGGGGACTCTGTACGATTTTTTGTGTTGGTTTTATCAATGCCTTTAATATGGCAGATGGTGCTAATGGCCTGATCCCTGGGATAGCAACAATCGCTTTTGGTATATTATTTTTAGTTTATGGCCGTCCCGCTGAGGGTGTACTGTTCTTTGTTTGCCTGATGTTTTTAATCTTTAATGTTGTCTCGGGCTGGTTCTTTTTAGGTGATATGGGTAGTTATGGTTTAGGCGCAGTGCTGGTTTGTTATGGATTATTGGGTGTCGCTCAGGGTGATTTTTCAGCTGGCTTTATGGCGTCTTTGCTGTCATATCCTTGCGTTGATTTCTTGGTTAGTGTTATCCGCCGGTTGCGTAAAGGGCTCTCACCGCTTCAGGCTGACAACGGTCATCTCCATAATCGTCTTTATAGCTTTTATGCGCCAAAGTTTAAATCTCGGGTTACTCCTAACTCTTTGACTGGGTTGACAATCAGTAGCGGTTCATCAGGAGTGAGTTTGATAATCTATGTTTTTGATTGGATTGCAATTGACAGCAATACATGGTTTGGCATTTTTGGAATACAGGTTGTTGTTTATTTAATTATACTTAGTCGATTGAGGAGAACGCAGATGAACCAAAGTGAACTTATAATTGAAATGTCTAGCTAATGGAACATATCTGTATTGATAACTAAGCTTTTTGAGACTTTAATAAAGCGTATAGAGAACCGTAATTTCTTCACCTTTCAGAATGTTTCTTTTGGCTGTAAGTCCCCTGATATTTTCCCCAGACAAGCTTATCTCTGCATTACTCTGTTCTGAGTGGTTAATAAAGCCTCCTAGAGGCGTTCTCATCCAGTCACGATTCTCATCAATTTTAAAGTGGGTCTCTCCTAAATACGTACCTTCTTTAATATCTTGTACAGCAAACAAGCCAAGACCATCAATCTTACTATTATTTATGGTAACTGATGCTGGGAGTGGTCTATAGCTATCAGCTTTAAAGGTTTTCTTACCGGCTGGAGTAAAATTAGTTTTGGTCAAAAAGAGGTCCTCATAAAAGGGGTTTCTACATGAATCTATGTAGTGAAAGTTGGTTCAAGATTGGGGATTATAGAGGTACGAAATTTGCTTAGCAATGACTATGCAAGGATGATGTGACTCAATTGAAGGATACAGGAATAAACTGTGACACTGGGGACAGGTTACTCTTTAGCGAACCAGATTCCAAACTCGCTCATGGCCATAATAAGTAATAAATTTCACGACAAATTCTATGCCTCCAATCATCGCTGCCATAGAAAGCTCGCCGGTTACGATGTAGGCAATAACGGCTGTTGTTAAAGTCGCAGTGACACGCCAAGTTAGTGCTTTTGTAAGGCTACGAGCATGGGAGTTTGGATTTTTTAGATCTTCGCGCAATGTCATACATTATCCCTGTACATTTTTTGTTACCATCTCAATGAGATTTTTAGCAGAGTCATCCACTGTATGGCCCTCTGTTTGGATGATCAAGTCCGCACTCACTGGTACTTCATAATCACTATCGATACCCGTAAAGTTAGGGAGCTGACCACTTCGTGCTTTTTTGTACAATCCTTTAGGGTCGCGCTTTTCAGCCACCGCTAGTGGTGTATCCACAAAGACTTCAAAAAAGTCCCCCTCCTCAAAAAGGCTCTTTGCCATGTCTCGCTCAGCCCTGAAGGGTGAGATGAACGCAGTGAGCACAATAATTCCCGCATCCATCATGAGCTTTGCCACTTCTGCTATTCTACGAATATTTTCTACTCTATCAGCTACAGTAAACCCTAGGTCTTTTGAAAGACCATGGCGGACGTTATCGCCATCTAATATGTAGGTTCGGTATCCCTGTTCGTGAAGGATCTTCTCTGCGGCGCTAGCAATGGTTGATTTTCCAGAGCCTGAGAGTCCGGTGAGCCATGCGACTCGACCCTGATGACCTGCTAGTTTCTCCCTTGCAGGTCGATCGACAGAAAGTGCCTGTCGGTGAACGTTAGATGCTCTTCGGAGTGCAAAACGAATCATGCCCGCGGCAACTGTCGCGTTGCTGTAGCG
>JABHEX010000105.1 GCA_018676385.1 Akkermansiaceae bacterium | reverse complement strand
GCGCTCACCAGAATATGCGTAATTGAAGTAACATAGGCTAGCTATATCCTTCACTCCCTTCATGAACTCAAGAAAGGCGCCCGCTCGCTCAGGAAACTCTATGTTGATAAAAAGTGGGTTTGTGAACAACTCCGGCGTGTAGTTGATGATGCGGTATCCCACATCGTCATCCTGCGACACATCTAGAGCCTCAACTCCGCGGTTTACAAACATAGAGTCAAGATCAGCGTAATCATTCACCGTTCCAATGAACCCGATCACAGGGTACTGGGGGTCTGAATCTACCTTACCATACTGCAAATCGATGATACTCACATCCGCAGGCATTTCCTCGAGAAATTCAACAAGTGATCCTTTACCCTCTGGAACAGGAACCCGGAAAAAGCGGCGTTGTTTTGAGCCAATTCCGGCACGCATAGCGATACCGCCAAGTTGGGCAAAATCCATGTTCGCACCACACACCACAGTAAGCACTTTCTCACCATCAGCAATCTCGCCTAATTGATCGTGATTTTGAAAACCGGCTAATGCCATGGCGCCACTCGGCTCAGGAATAATACGTAAGCTCTCCCACATACTACGAATCGCTTGACATACCTCGTCATTCGTCACGGTCACAATACCGTCTAGTAGCTCATTGCATAATTTAAAAGTATGGTTACCCACCTTACGCACGGCTGTACCATCACAAAAGACATCCAAATAATCTAGATCCACCGGTTCACCCGCATTTATCGCAGCCTGCATCGATGCCTGCCCCAATCCCTCAACACCGTAGACCTTGACGTCCGGCCAATAGCGTTTCAGCCAGCACGCTACGGCTGCCGCAAGCCCGCCACCACCAACTGCGAGGTAAACACGGTCGAACGGCCCTTTGCCACTCATCACCACCTCATCCGCCAAAGTGCCCTGCCCTCCCATCGTGACGATATTATCATAAGGATGAATATAAACAGCTGCGTTCTCATCACAGAATTGTTTTGCCGCCAATCCAGCATCGTCATAGGTATCACCCACAAGCCTAACATCTACGGCACTTCCTCCGAAACGCTTAACCTCCCGTTGCTTCACCTCTGGTGTGGATCGAGGCATAAAGATCACTGCCCCGCAACCAAGAGCCGCTGCCCCGAGAGCGACTCCTTGAGCATGGTTTCCAGCTGATGCCGCCACGACTCCCCTCGCCCGCTCTTCGTCGGTGAGCGCTGCCATCGCGTTGTATGCACCGCGCCACTTGAACGCTTTAATCGGCCCGAGATCCTCACGTTTCACCCAAACATGGGCTTTCGTATTAGGCAAAATAAGCTCCTCCAATGGCGTTGCCTCGCCCACCGCGTAAACTCGCTCACGTGCAGCCAAAATTTCCTGAAATAGTTTGTCGGTAGTGGCAGAACTCATCAATCTGTGGATATATAATAACGAATAGTTTTTGTCGAAGAGCAATACTACCAAAAAAAATCCGGTCTGCGGGGAATCGCAAACCGGATTGGTCAAAGTATTGCGTTTTCGATCTATCTACCTTGGTAAATCCAATAAGAAATACCAATCACGATGAGGATAGCGATAAATGCGAGTAAGTAAACCATGGTGCTATTAGATGCACGCTCACCTGTGTTCTGCAACCGGTCGTAGCGGCCCTTAATCTTACCCTTACGCAGGAAACCATCGTAGTTGCGCTGCAGCAGGTGGGTTTCCACTTGGCGCATGAAGTCGAGCAACACACCAACGATAATCAACAAACTGGTGCCACCAAAGAACGAAGTAACCATAAACGGCAGTTCCTTACCAATGATACCTCGGGGCATTTGAGAAACAATCCATGGCAGAATGAAAATGATCGTCAGGAAGATCGCACCCGCAAATGTTAGGCGAGTCATGGTGAAATCAAGGAAGTCCGCAGTGGGCTTTCCTGGGCGAACACCGGGGACGTAACCACCGCTGCGTTTCAGATTTTCCGAGATCTCGCTGGGCTGGAACATAGTCGCCACCCAGAAGTAGGAGAAGAAAAAGATCATCACACCAGCAACAAGGTAGTAAGTAAGTTCACCGCCAGCTAGAGCATTCTGAACCTTCTGTGACCATTCCTGCGTGGGGAATGCGGACTGAAGAATAAATGCAGGAAGCGAGAGAATAGCAGTGGCAAAAATGATCGGCATCACACCAGCGTAGTTCACCTTGAGTGGAAGATACTGAGTCTGCCCCCCAAGTTGTTTGCGGCCCATGACACGTTTAGCATACTGAATCACAATTCGGCGCTGAGCTTGCGTAATGGCAATAGTCGCGGCGATCACGAACAACAGAAACGCCACGAGGAAGACCAAGAATGCCGAAGCTCCGGGGCCCGCATTATTCCCAGATACGAGTGTCTGCCATGTAATGACCAGCGAACCTGGTAGCGCAGAGATAATATTTACCGTAATAATCAGCGAAATACCGTTACCCAAGCCACGCTCGGTAATCTGGTCACCAATCCACATCAGCAACAAAGTTCCAGTGACGATGGTTAACACCGTCATGGCGATAAACGCAAAGTCATGACCAGGCACTACTTCACCATACTTAGATATGCCACCAAGGCCGGGAATATTGCCTGGGTTCTTCAGGCTGATAGCAAGAAGGTAGCCCTGCACAAGAGCAATCACTATAGTGACAAAACGGGTATACTGAGTGATTTTTTGACGACCTCCATCCTCCTTGGCCAGCTTGGAGAGCTTGGGGACCACCGCTGTCATCAGCTGCATCATAATCGATGCCGAGATGTAGGGCATAATACCGAGGGCAAATACTCCCATTTTCTGTAGACCACCACCGGAGAAGAAGCCTAGCATGGCACCCACAGCAGCACCAGCACCCTCATCACCACCAGCAGCCTGCTTGGCAGTTAGGAATCGGTCAATTACGCTGGCGTCAACACCCGGTAGGGTAACATGAACGCCAAGACGGACGATGACAATCATCGCCAAGGTAAAAAGGATACGCTCCCGAAGTTCCGGGACTTTCCATGTGCTCGCAAATGCGGAGATCATTGAATTAAATTTATCAGTTGAAGTTTTAGAGTTACCAGTTTTCTGGCGTGTGCGCTCGGTTTATATGCATAGAGAGGAAGTGCGCAAGCACTTCCCCTCGATAAACAAGTTATTTGCGGGATGAAGTACTAGGTTTACTTAGAAGATTTCTCAGCTTCCGTGATGGTTCCCCCAGCCTTTTCGATTTTCTCTTTTGCAGATGTGCTGACCTTGCAGCCCTCCACGGTAAGCTTTTTCTCGATGCTGCCATTACCTAATAATTTTACCGCATCATATGTTCCTTTAACAAGACGTGCCTGCTTGAGTGTTTCCATGTTGACTGTGTCACCATCTTCAAAGCGCTCATTGAGGGAGGAAACATTGACCACGGCAATCTTATCTTGGAATCGGATATTGTTGAATCCTCGCTTGGGAAGACGACGGTGAAGTGGCATCTGACCACCCTCGAAGCCGGGGCGAACGCCGCCGCCTGAGCGGGACTTCTGGCCTTTGTGACCACGACCTGATGTCTTGCCTAAGCCGGAGCTTTCACCACAGCCGAGACGTTTCACACGGTGCTTAGCTCCGCGGTTTGGTTTGAGAGAATGTAAGTTCATTTCTAAATTTGGTTTTTGGTTTTTGGAACTTGGAGTTTAAGTCTAGAGCGACTCTTTGACTTTCTTGCCGCGGCTTGCGAGAACTTCCTCACGGGTGCGCAGCTCTGAAAGGGCCTTCATAGTTGCTTTCACTACATTGGCATGGTTGTTTGACCCAAGGCTCTTACCAAGGACGTCAGTAATACCAACGGCCTCACAAACGGCACGAACACCACCACCCGCGATAATACCCGTTCCGGGGCTCGCAGGCTTGAGGAGAACAACACCGCCACCGTGCTCAGCCTGCACTTCGTGCGGGATGGTACCGTTGACGATTTTCATGCGGACCAATGAACGCTTCGCGTCATCACTCCCCTTGCGAATACACTCGGCAACTTCTTTAGCTTTGCCAAATCCGACACCTACGCGGCCTTCCTTATCACCGGAAACCATCAAGGCGGAGAAACTGAAGCGACGTCCACCTTTGGTAGCTGTAGCACAACGGTTAATGAAGACGACTTTTTCAGTCAGTTCCTTACCATCCTCTGTCATTGGCTTTGGCGGAGCTTGGCGCTGCGGGCGTCCACCACGACGGCCACCACGGCCACCACGGCCACCACGATTGTCGCGTCCACCATGGCTGTCGCCTTCTGGCTTGGCCCCGGCAGCTGCTTCAGGTGCAGTGGTTTTTGGTGCCTGGGCAGCGGATGCATCAGTAGCAGGAGCGGCAGCTTCAGCAG
>JABHEX010000104.1 GCA_018676385.1 Akkermansiaceae bacterium | reverse complement strand
TTTTGCCCAAGTAATGTGAAGCGGCTCCATTCAGCGGTGAGTTGAGTAATGGAATAGGTGGTAGATCCAATTGGGTATCGTTGAACGAACTAATGATTCGTTTTCAGGATATTTTTCACAAGTGCTGGCCCATGGTATATAAAACCGGTGTATAGCTGAATGAGTGTAGCTCCGGCGGTTATTTTAGCTTGAGCATCTTTGGCATCCATAATACCTCCGACGCCAATTATAGGTAGCTTACCCCCAAGGTGACTGTAAAATGCGCTAATGATATCAGTAGATTTTTTGGTGAGCGGCGCACCAGAGAGACCGCCAGCTTGCTTTGAGAAGTCACATCCATCAACCTCAGATCTGGAGATTGTTGTGTTGGTGGCGATGAGTCCATCGAGACCGCCATTGAGGAATACTTTAGACAATTCCTTGATATGTTGAGGATCGAGATCGGGAGCTACTTTTAGTGTGATAGGAACTCGTTTGCCGCGCTCAATCGTCAGTTTTTCCTGCTCTGTCTTGAGTGCCTCCAGCAACCGAGAAGTCTCGTCAGCGGCTTGTAAGTCGCGCAGGCCCGGTGTATTGGGTGAGGAAAGATTGACGGTGATATAATCGGCGACGTCCCAAGCACCGCGAAGGCATGCGAGATAGTCGTCTGTTGCATTCTCGTTGGGAGTGCTTTTGTTTTTACCGATGTTGAAACCGACAATCCCCCCTCTTTTTCGGAAGGTAGTAGATGCAGCCACATTTTGAGCCCCGACATCGATGCCTGGATTGTTGAAACCCATACGATTGATGATTGCTTCTCGATTGATGATACGAAACAAGCGGGGAAGGGGATTGCCCACCTGAGCACGGGGAGTGATGGTGCCTATTTCTACATGCCCAAAACCAAGTCTTCCTAGGGCGTCGATCGTGTTACCCTCCTTGTCAAGTCCTGCCGCGAGTCCAACTTTGTTGGGGAATGATAGACCCATGCACTGCACAGGTTCTGCCTTGGGGATGTTTCCGTTCAGCAGGCGGAGCAGCCGAATTGTTTCGAGTTTGCGAAGGGCGCCCAGAGAAACATGGTGCGCGGTTTCAGCATCTAGCCGAAAAAGAAGATTGCGAGCAAACCGGTATTGGAGAGAATTCATGGTAGTGTGAACCATCTATGATGGTGGAGGACTATTAGTGGAGACCTGTGCGTGTATCAGAGAGCTCGGTTGTTACCTCTCTCATAATCTCGAAGTTGCCTTGCTCACAGCAGCATACGAATCCTTCTGCGAAACTTTTAAGGTGATCCCAGGATTCACGGATTTCCTCTGCTTCCTCGGAGGTGATTGATTGGTCAAGAGCAGCCTTGGAAATGCGTGCGAGCAATTCTGAAAATTGACCAACTATTTCATTGGTTGCAGGAAGTACATCTTGAGAGTTGTCGCAGATGTTAGGAGTATTCTTAACATAGTAGCCACCGGCCCGATGGCAGAGCCATTCGATCAATGGTAGATGCTCAGTGTGCTCATAGATCTCAAGTAGGCGGTCAAGCGGATTACGGCTTCCGGAACCATAATCTGACTGCTCTTGTGCCCACTTGTATACCAGAGATAGTGAGACACCGAGATCGGAAGCGACTGCCTTTGGGCTGCTTTTTTCAAATGCATCTTTGAAAACTTCATGTGACTTCATGGAAATGTTCTTAGATCTATTAAGAAGTTATGGCAAGTATATCAGCTACTGATAATCCCTAATAACCAAGCGATGGTTATGCATGCGTCTTTGATCAAACGTCTGAGTGGTGATTTACCAAATCTGCGTGCGCTCGTAGTGACTGGTCCCGATAGTACAGACCAGCGGTCACGTTTTCTTGCTCGTAGTGACAGGTCTAAATCCTCGAATCGTCTCAGATTGCGGTAACCACCAAGGTGTTCAAACAGATCACGTCGTATGAAGATTGCTTGATCGCCGAATGCGAAGAAGAACTTGCGTGCCCGCCATCCCGCCCAGTGAGACGTTCGCTTAAGGAGTGGAGAGTCAGAATCGAAAACGCGCTCAAAGCACCCCACAGCGTAGTCGTTTGTGATTGCCTGCTGGATCGATTCGATCGCATTGGCTGGTAACCTTGTGTCAGCATGCAGAAACAATAACACGTCACCAGTTGCTATTTTCGCGCCTGCATTCATTTGGGTCGCGCGACCATTGCTAGCCCGTACGATGGTTGCTCCGTAATGGGTTGCTATTTCAATACTGTCATCTGAGCTTCCTCCATCCGATGCAATTACAGTGATGCCATCTGCCTTGGGTATTGAGGCCAAGCATTGATGTAGGTTTTCCGATTCATTGAGAAACGGAATGACGATGCTGATGCTGGGTGATGATGGGGAAACCACTTTTTTTCAATAATTTAAATGATTCCGTTGCTTGCAAGTATTATACCGTGTATGATAAACGTCAGTTGCAGTAAACTAGGTGTTTTTAATCCTAACAAAGGTACTTAGTTGATCGAGCGTCAAAAAAAATACCTTCACTCAAATTAGATTTTTTTTCAAGCGCGTTACGCACAATCACTCATTTTCGTAATTAACTCCAGTGTCTCCAAAACCGATTGAAGCCTATAAGGTATTGTTGCTCCTCGCCTCTACGGTGTTGGTTTTTGCTGGATTGTACTTCGCTCGAGACTTTTTCATACCTGTGGCTCTCGCCTTTTTCATTGCGGCGGTTAGTTTCCCAATCACGAACTGGCTGCGCGAGCACAGAGTGCCTAGGTTTCTATCCGTATTGCTCACTGTGATGGTGGTATTTGCTTTTTTATCCGGCATTATGGTTGTGGGAGTCTTGCTAATCAACGATCTATCTGAGGGTGATCGCCTTCAGCAATACGGTAACAAGATTTACGAAGTAGCCTTAAACAGCGGAGCTAAACTTGAGGAGTGGAAGTTTGAGGGAGCGCAAGATGACATTAAGAAACTGCTGACGCCCGAGGAGATTGGCGACTATTTTAAGCAAAACATTACGATTTTATTGGGTGGTGTGCTGGATATGTTGAAAAGCTCGTTTATTGTGCTGATTCTCCTAGTTTTCATGCTCAGTGAGGCACGTATGTTTGCAAGACGATTTGAATCGATCATGGAAGCCAAGGGCCCTAACCTACAGCGTATGTTGAGCGCTACCCGTGACATCCAAAAATACCTTGGAATCAAGACAATGATAAGTATTGCTACGGGTGTTTTAGCGGGGCTGCTTTGTTGGTCTGCTGGTGTCGATTTCCCACTACTCTGGGGTATCCTAGCCTTTGCTCTCAACTACATCCCAGCGGTGGGTTCAATCATTGCTGGCATCCCACCGGTGATTCTTGCTCTGTTGATGCACGATGCCAAACATGCCATTGCTTTGGCATGCGGTTATATGATCATTAATGGATTTTTGGGGAACTTTATGGAACCTGCATTGCTGGGACGTCGTTTTGGTCTCTCCACTGTGGTAGTTGTTGTATCGGTTCTGTTCTGGGGGTTCATTTGGGGTCCAGTGGGAATGTTATTAGCCGTGCCGCTTACAATGATGGTCAAAGTTGCGCTTGATAATAGCTATGAGCTTC
>JABHEX010000103.1 GCA_018676385.1 Akkermansiaceae bacterium | reverse complement strand
GAAACATCGCCCTCATTCCATTGATCCCCTGCAAGACCGCCTGCCATAGTGACATGACCTTTGAGGATTGCATGGAAACCATTGACTCGTTCACATGAGCGGGAGTTCATTTTGTGGGGCATTGCGCTCGAGCCGGTTTGGCCTTTAGCAAATCCCTCACTTGCGGTTTCGTGGCCTGCCATGAGCCTAAGAGTGCGGCAAAGCGATGACGGACCGCTTGCCATATCGGCAAGAACGGAAACCGTGCGCATATCGAGTGATCGCGGGTAAACTTGACCAACGTTATTAAAGACTTGCGGTATTTTGAGGTGAGAGCAGACATCTGCCTCTAATTGTGCGGCTTTGTTGGCATCTCCATCAAAAAGAGAAAGCTGATCCATCTGTGTGCCGACCGCTCCTTTAAGGCCTCTGACGGGATAGGTGGTGATCAAATGTTCCAGCATATTGAGGGCGCCCTGCAGTTCTTCACCAATCATAGCAAGGCGTTTTCCGAAGGTTGTAGGTTGGGCAGCAACGTTATGCGTGCGTGCGGTGATCACAAGATCTCGCCATTGGACAGCGCGAGATTTGAGTTGTGAGAGCGCGGCGATAGATTTGTCGCGGATAATAAGTAGAGAACGGTAGACTTGAAGTTGCTCGACGTTTTCGGTTAAATCACGTGAGGTCATACCCTTGTGAATGTGTTGGTGCCCAGCTAGATCACAAAACTCTTCGATGCGCGCTTTCACATCATGCCTAGTGATGCGCTCACGATCCATGATCGATTTTAGATTAATTTGATCTTTTACTTTTTCGTAGGCATCGATCGCTTCTTGGGGGATATCGAGCCCGAGTTCTTTTTGGGCTTTCATGACAGCAATCCAGAATTCGCGTTCTAATATGATGCGGCCCTCTGCGGACCAGATTTTAGATATGGCGGCGGATGCGTAGCGCTCAGCGAGGACGTTGGGTATCATGTTTGAGATGAATAATTGTTTGAATGAATGGATGGCGAATCAATAGGGAAATGACGTGACTGGCAACCGGAAAAAAGTAAATGGATGATGCTGTAATTGCATCATGTCCAATAAACACTTGTTTTTACAACCCAGCACTGTCTGGTTCCAGAGCTTGATTGATTAGCTGTTTAGCGCAGCTTTGCCGGGTTTTGTGAATTATTGATCTGTGGTTTGAGATGTAAGTGCCGTGATATTGGACAGTTGGTGGATTAATTTTTGGCGTATGGACCTTGCTCTTCTACTTATGGCTTTCTGCAATTTTTCATATTCGGCCCGTCCTGCTGAGTTCTCAATGGTAATCGGGCTATAATCATATTGTCGTAAGTCATAAGGGCTAGCACGCATATCGAGCTCTCTTGCTCTTACTGCGAGAAGAAATGTTTCCCAGAGTAGCTCGCTGCTGATCCAGGGCATGCATTTTGATGCCCATTTGTAGAGATCCATATTTGTATGTAAACAGGCGGGTTGCTCATTCTGCTCGCGTGATCTGAGTGTCGGGCGAAGTTTGTTTAAATCAAGTGCTGCGGGACTAAAAAAGCGATAGGCATCGAAGTGGCTGCATGTAATGGGGAGTGACTCGACGATCTCATCGGTCTCTCTCTGAGATAAACGTAGTGGAGCCGATTCTGCGTGTCGTATGTCTGCGCCGCTGTAGACCATCGCCCACTCGTGCATACCATGGCAACCGTAATTGCCTGCGCGAGATTGGGTTAATACCAATAAATTATGAATCCACTTTAGACGCTGTATCTCTTTCAATGATCGTGTTTTAGGATCTAATTTAACGATATTTTTTGAAACTTTATAATGTTTTCCGCAAAGCGTAGCAGGAAGATTTTCTGTGACTTCCAGCGCAATGCCCATGCCGGGGTGCCACTGTTCTAACCGACCCATTGAGAATGGATAATAAGTGAATAGAAAGTCATAGACTGGGTGCTTTTGCCGCGAAGCTCTCCGCTGCCGGCTAGGGACTGTCCAGTGGCGTGCCGTCTGTCTGTGTTTTTCTGTGAGAGAAAGCCATGCCTCAGCACTTAAATATACATCATCTGAGGTCACGGTGATAGAGGCTAGCTGACAAGGTTGGGCAAAGCATGGGTAAGATTCTTTCTAAATGTTCAAGGCTACCGCTGGTATATATTTGAAAGCTCGGTGTTGCGGGTGCACATTTATTTTGCAAGATGTTTTTTGCTTGTATGGCGACGGCATCACTGGTGTCGACAATGGCTACCCCAGGCCCTGAAATATCTTTGATTAATGGGCGAAGAAATGGATAGTGCGTACAACCTAACACGAGGACGTCTGCACCTGTATCGAGTAGCGGTAATATTTCGCCTTCGATGATTTTGCGTGCGTGATCTCCTGATATTTCCCCCGCCTCTACGAGTTCGACAAAACTGGGGCATGGTCGAGTGATTACTTTAATATCGCCGGCATGAGTGTCGACTAGGCGATGGAATTTTTCGCCAGCCAGTGAGGCTTCTGTAGCGAGAATGCCCACTATGCCAGATTTGGTCAGTTTGGTTGCGGGCTTGACTCCTGGTTCCATGCCAATGAAGGGCAGGGGGTAGGTAGCGCGGAGAGCTTCAACTGCCGCAATCGTGGCTGAGTTGCATGCCACAATGATCAATTTGCAACCTTGTTCGATAAGAAAATCTGTGACTTGGAAGACACGTTGCTGTATTTCATCGGCTTTACGAACTCCGTAGGGGCACCAGGCGCTATCACCGAAGTAGATGATTGATTCGTTGGGTATAGTTTTTCGTACCTCGTTGAGTACAGATAGCCCACCTAGTCCTGAGTCAAATATGCCTATTGGTGAGTTCATGATTATTAATCAAATAAACCAAGCTGCGGTGAATCGGCCTCGGGCATATTCACGGGTTTGCTTTTGGTGTTTTTGGGTATGGGTTTACCCTTGGCCTCCGGGCGTGTGGAGTTCATTTCCAGATGAGTAAGAATATCTTTAGCGCGATCAATGATTGCAGGAGGGAGGCCGGCGAGACGGGCGACTTGGATGCCGTATGATTTATCGGCGGTTCCCGGGAGAATCTTGCGTAGGAAAATGATGTCATCGTTCCACTCACGAACCGCGACGTTATAGTTCTCGACTGCTTCTTTGCTACGTGAGAGGTCTGTCAGTTCGTGGTAGTGAGTAGCAAACAGGGTGCGCGCTTTTATGGAATCATGCAAATGCTCAGCAACCGACCACGCGATCGATAGGCCGTCAAAGGTGGCTGTTCCTCGACCAATCTCGTCTAGGATGACTAGAGAGTGATCGCTAGCGTTATTAATGATAAGGGATGTTTCGTTCATCTCGACCATGAAAGTCGATTGTCCTGAGGTGAGATCATCTGATGCGCCTACGCGGCAGAAAATGCGGTCGACTATCCCGATGCGTGCTTTGTCGGCAGGAACATAGGCGCCGACTTGGGCCATCAGTGTGATGAGAGCGACTTGCCGGATGTAAGTTGATTTTCCTGCCATATTGGGGCCGGTGATCAAAATTAAACGAGAGTCGTTAGCTGCCATGTTTGTATCGTTAGGCACGAATTTTTCCTCAATCATGGTTTGTTCCAATACTGGATGCCTGCCATTGGTGATTTCTAAATCACGCGAATTGTCTAGGATTGGCCGTGTATGATGATGGAGTTGAGCGAGTTCGGCGAGTCCCAGTAGTACATCTACTGTTGCCAGTGCCTCTGCGCATTGTTGTAGTCGATCGATATCGGTGGCGACCGTTTGGCGGAGTTTAATAAATTCTTCGTATTCGAGTTGTTTTGCGCGTTCATCGGCACCGAGAATTTTATTCTCCATTTCCTTGAGTTCGGGAGTGATGTAGCGCTCTGCATTTGCCATGGTCTGTTTGCGCTGGTAATCGTCGGGAACTAAATCGATTTTAGCTTTAGTGACTTCGAGGAAGTAACCGAAAACGTTATTGAATTTAATCTTCAAAGTATCAATCCCAGTGCGTTTCCGTTCAGACTCTTGGAGTTCAGCGAGCCATTGTTTGCCGCTGCTCGAGGCCGCGCGGAGTTCATCGAGCTCAGCAATAAAGCCATCGCGGATGATTCCGCCTTCTTTGGTGTTCGCTGGTGGTTCGTCGGTTATAGCTTTCTCGAAGAGGCTGGTTAGTTCGGGGAAGGCGTGAAGTTTGGTTTCGATGCTAGAGTGGAAATCAGATCCTGGTAGGTTCTCTGCGAGTGCTTCTAGGTGGCTCTTGAGATCAGGAATTTTTTTTAGTGATGTAAATAATGAAAGTAGATCGCGGGCATTGCCAGAGTTCTGAGAGAGACGAGAAGTAGTGCGCTCAATATCACGGATACCTCTCAGGGATTCGCGGCATTGTCCCATTAGGAATGGCTCGGCGAGAAAGGCAGCAATCATGTCTTGCCGCGCGTTCAGGGTATCAAGATCGCGTAAGGGATGGAGGATCCAATCGCGCAACTTCCGTGCTCCCATTGGAGTGGCAGTATTATCGAGTGCACCTAAAAGTGAATGTTTGCGCCCTGTTGGCGAGTCCACTAAATCTAAATTGCGTTGAGAGGAGGAATCAATCAGTACATGTGAAGCATCGTTTCTAACTGATAGTGTTCTGAGGTGAGTGCATGACCGACGAAGTTGGTAGGTGAGGTAGTGTAATATGCCGCCAGCAGCAGAAATGGCGCATGTTAGGTCATCGCAACCAAAGCCACGCAGTGATCTAACCTTGAAGTGGTCGCACAGGGCGTGTTCTGATTGATCCGTCAGAAATGCGTAGCCGTCGTAAGGTAAGCTGCCACGCAGATCGCCAAGAGTGTTGACTTGATCGTCTGGGATAATGAGTTCTTTTGGGGCGAGTCGTTGGAGGGCGTCTTTTAAGGCTTCCTTTTGAGGGTATTCGGCTACCGTGAAATCACCAGTAGAGTGATCGGCGCAGGCTAACCCCCAGTTTTCCCCTGAGTGATAAACCGCTGCGAGATAATTGTGTCGAGTATCGTCGAGTAGGGTCATGTCATCGACGGTGCCTGCGGATATGATTTGTGCGATTTCGCGCTCTACAATTTTACCAGGCTCAGGCGCAGTAGTTTGCTCAGCAATTGCGATGCGTTTGCCTGCCTGAATGACTTTGGCAATATATCCTTGTGCGGCATGGTGGGGCACACCGCACATGGGAAT
>JABHEX010000102.1 GCA_018676385.1 Akkermansiaceae bacterium | reverse complement strand
CGCCCTTCTTTGACGTCGTGCATTGCTGCATCAAGTGCGGCGTATGCACTATTCGACTTTGGAGCGGTTGCTAGGTATACAGTCGCATGGGCAAGGGGGATGCGGCCTTCAGGCATGCCAACAAATTCAAATGCTTGCTGGGCAGCCATCGCTACGCGCAGGCCATTGGAGTCAGCTAGTCCAATGTCTTCGCTGGCGGAAATGACCAAGCGACGCGCGATGAATCTTGGGTCCTCACCAGCCGTTAGCATTTTTGCCAGCCAGTAGAGCGCAGCATCTGGGTCGGAACCACGAATCGATTTAATAAAGGCCGAAATGGTATCATGGTGAGCATCTCCGTCTGCGTCGTAAACAATGGCCTTTTGCTGAATTGACTCCTCGGCAACTGTTAGGGTTATCTTAATATTGCCGGCTTCACTCTCAGGAGTCGTGAGGGCGGCCAACTCCAAGGCCGTTAGGGCTCGACGAGCATCCCCGTCGCATTTTTCTGCGAGGTGGATTAGGGCATCCTCGTCAGCCGTAATATTTATCCCGCCGAGTCCACGCTCGACATCGCTTAATGCCAAATTCATGAGTTTAATGAGCTCCTCGTTTGGGACAGGTTCTAGCTGAAATATCTGTGAGCGTGATACGAGGGGGGAGTTGACATAAAAGTATGGGTTATGTGTTGTAGCGCCGATGAATCGAATCGTGCCGCGTTCTACGTGTGGTAAGAGTACGTCTTGCTGTGCTTTATTGAAGCGATGGATTTCGTCGATGAAAAGAATTGTCGTCTGATCGCGGAGCTGGCGCCATTGCTGGGCTTGGTGAATTTTTTCGCGTATTTCCGCAACATTTGACTCTACGCCATTGAGCATTTCAAAACGGCAATTCGTTGAGTTGGCAATCACCGTGGCCAGAGTGGTTTTGCCTGTGCCGGGTGGACCGTAGAAAATCAGCGATGAGAACCGATCGGCTTCGATTGCTCGCTTGAGAAGTGTGCCCTCACCGAGAATATGTTTTTGCCCAGCTACCTCCTGCAATGTGCGTGGTCTCATTCTTGCAGCCAATGGGGCATCGCTGCGAGTCTTAGTGGGGCCAGATGGAGCGGGTAAAGATTCTGGAAATAGGGAGTCCATTAGTGTGGAGCTACTCTATGCTACACCTTGATGAAAAATCACCATTAATCTTTCTGGAATGGTTGCTTGTACCATTGCCATGCCCTGCTAAAGAGTCGTTTTACGTCCTCGTTTGCTAAGTAGGCGCAAGGAATGAGGAAAAGAGTAATTACTGTGGCAAATAAGATACCAAACGCTAATGAGACTGCCATGGGTATGAGGAACTGTGCCTGAATAGAGCGCTCGAAAATCAGAGGCAGCAATCCTGCAAAAGTGGTGATTGAGGTGAGCAAAATAGGGCGAAAGCGTGCTGATCCAGAATGGATCACAGCATCGTAAGCATTGGCTCCTTCAAGGCGTTTTTTGTTGGTGAAATCAACCATGACGAGAGAGTCATTTACCACCACGCCAGCGAGGGCAAGCATCCCAAATAAACTCAGAAATGAGGGAGTTAGTCCCAACAAAATATGGCCGGCAATGGCACCGACCGCACCAAAAGGAACTGCCAACAAGACAAAGAATGGTTGTAGTAGTGAACGAAATGGAATGGCGAGTAGGGCGTAGAGCGTGAAGATAAGGAGGGCGGCAGAAAACCAGATACGTTTCTTGTTTTCTGCATCTTCGGCGAGCATGCCGGCAAATCTCCATGTGACGCCAGGCTCGGAGGCTGTCAGGGCATCTAGTTGCGGAGATATTTTTTTTCCGATGGTGCCAATGCTTACGCTTGAATCTTGGGGTGACGCTGAAACGGTAAGCACACGGGAGCCGTCAATACGGTTGATGCTGGGAGGAGTGAAGCCACGGGTAATTTTGGCGACGGATGACAGGCTGGTGGTTGCTCCATTGGGCAACGAAATACGTAAGTCATCTAGGGTAGCAAGAGACTCACGTTGCTCTTCTGGTAGCATGACATAGACACGAATGTTGTCTTCTCCACGCTGAATGCGCTGAGCTTCCTCACCTATGAAGGCGCTACGAACTTGCCGAGCAAGGCTCTCTTGCGTCAGTCCGAGATCTCTGCCGTAGGGGAGGAGCTTTACCTGGAATTCATGCTGAGAGCGCTCAATGCTCGTGGATGCGTTCCGTATGCCATCGATTTCAGCCAGTGCGGCCTCTGTTTTGCCAGCGACTTCTGCCATCGCTGTATCATCATGTCCACGTAGTTCGATTTCTACATCCTCACGTTCTTGCATGAAGCTTCCGCCAGAGCGCTCGGTGCGGATATTGAATGATCGTGCGCCCTCGATTTCACCCACTGCCTGTCTCCATGCATCGGCAATGACCTTGTTTGCTGGACCTGGATATTTGCGGCTGCCTGGAGGGAGAATTTCTACAAGCACATAGCCGTGTTTGTCGTCCGCGCGTCCCCAGCTTGGCCAGCCTCCCGTTGAGCCCATGACATTGCCAATTAATGATGGCCCCTTTTCTCCATCAGTAAATTTGTCTCGCAGGCTGTAGGCGGCCGCAGTGATCTCCTTCACGCGCACAGCTGTTTGATCGAAACTAGTATCATCCTCCATGCGCAGTTGTGCGTAAATAAAGTAACGGTCGACAGATGGAACCGATTCGAATCCCATGATACCACTGTTCCAGAATCCCATACAGGCTAGCCCGAGAGCTGCAAAAAGCGAGAGAGTGATGTAACGCCAGCGAACACAGAAATCCAAGGCTGGCTGGTAAATGCGCTCGATTAGTAAATCAAGACTGCGGCTTACATTACGCTGAATTTTGGTGATTAATCCGTTTCCTTTTCGGTTTATTTTTAGGTGCTTGAGGTGGGATGGAAGGACGAGCTTAGATTCAATCAGCGAGAAAATCAGCACTGGGATAACGACGTAGGGGATTTGCTTGGCAAGAGTTCCCATCCATCCTGTCTGGAATGCAAGCGGGGCAAATGCGACGGCGGTTGTGAGGATTCCAAAAGTCACAGGCACAGCGATCTCTTTAGCTCCTGATACCGTGGCCTCCAGCGGATCCATACCAGTTTTGAGTTTGGAAAAGATATGTTCCCCTGTAACGATGGCGTCATCCACGACAATGCCCAATACTATGATGAAGCCGAACAGGCTCATAATGTTTGCGGTGATTCCTAGCTCTGGCATTAGCATTAGAGCACCGGCGAAGCTCACTGGAACGCCAAGGACAACCCAGAAGGCAAGGGAAAGACGAAGAAAAATGCCAAGCAATAAAAATACGAGAACACTACCCTGGAGAAGATTCCAAAACAGAGTAGAGATGCGGCCACGCAGACTTACTGAATCATCATCCCATGTTGCGAGCTTCACACCCTCGGGGAAATTATCTTGTGCATTTTTGACGTATTCGTGAACTTGGTCTGCGATTTTTAGAGCATTTTCATTGCTCTGCCGCTTGACCTCAACGATGGAACAAAGCTCACCATTAAAGCGCGTAACCTTACGTTGATCATCAAAGCTGTCATAGACTTTGGCGATATCTCCCAAGCGAATCTCAGCGCCATTATTTCGAGTGATAATGATACTCTCAAACTGTCGCCGATCCATTGCTTGATTCGAGGATCTGAGGATAACGCGAGCGCTATCATCGCTGATAGTTCCTGCGGAGAGGTTTACCGAGCTCTGGCGAATGGCGCGGGAAACTTGGTTGATCGTAAGGTCATAATCACGCAGTATTTCTTTGGATATTTCTATGCTTATTTGGCGGGTACGCGCGCCTAGGATATCAGCTTTAGAGATACCCGGAAGTGCTGTTAATTCATCACGAACTTGTCTGCCTGCCGCCAAAAGATCTCGCTCAGACATGTTACCAGAAATGACGACAGAAATGACCTCCATCCAGCTTGCTGTGTCAGGTATCCTTATACGTGGCGGATCGGTTTCCGATGGGAAGGTATTTATGGCATCTATACGCGATTCAATTTCCGCTCGAAGCTTGTCCATGTCCGCATCATCTTGGACATCGATAAAGAAGCGCGCCTTACTTCGGCGCGCTTCAGCTCTGATGGCCTTGATTTCTGGCAAGCCCTTGAGAACATTTTCAACGGGGATGACGATTTTTTGTTCCACTTCAAGGGGAGCCCCGCCGCGCAGTGTGATGTCTACCCAGACCTGTGATATCCTATACGAAGGTGTTACCTCTGTGGGGATTTTAAAAAATACCGCATATGCGCCCGCAAGGAGAATCGCAACCATCAGGAAGTTGGCGGCGTAGTCATTGCGAGCGAACCAGCGGATCATGGTGATGAGGGTGATTACTTAGCGGGACGAATGCGCTTTTTGCCGATGCGTTTTGATACGCCATTGGTGGTGCGATTCTCAAGCTTATCATCTGCTAGGATTTCGACAGGCGCCCCATCAGGGGCATAAGGTAAACGGTCAATAGACAGATGGTCGCCCTCTTGGATGCCGCCGCGAGTCACGACGGTATCATCTCCGGACCAGATAGGATCTATGCTTAGACGCTTAAAAGT
>JABHEX010000101.1 GCA_018676385.1 Akkermansiaceae bacterium | reverse complement strand
TAATGGCTTTTATTAAATGAATGCGTTATTAGTCTTATAATCAACGATGATTGGACTTATTTAATAAAGAATTCTCATATATGTATTTTAGTTATTGTCTATAGGTTTTATTGATATTTTAGTTTGGTGCGTTAAAGTGTAGTAGTAATAAAAGGCATTGAGTAAAAAGATGTAAAAAGAGATACCACTTACTATTATAGTAAGAGGTAACAGTGGCTGAGCTCCTCCTCAAATGACAATAAAAGATGCAGGACAATAAATGACGCAAGACAAGGTATAGGTGATATGAAATTAAAACTAGCGAACATTATGGCAGTGTTTTTCTTCTCGCTTTCTCCTGTAGACGCTAATGCTGACCCTGACTTATCGGCAGGCAAGCAGCTGTTCCAAATGTGTGCTGCATGCCACGGAGCAGCCGGTGAAGGCAACCAATCCATGAATGCACCCGCCAGTGCAGGTCAAAGCAGGTGGTACATCAAGCAACAGCTTATGAACTTTCGAGCAGGTATCCGAGGGTCTCATCCGCAGGATACCTACGGTCGTCAGATGATACCTATGGCTTCTATGCTTAAAGATGGTCAAGCAGTAGAAGACCTTGCGAGTTTTATAGCTACCCTCCCTCTTACAAACCCGGAGGCAACAATATCTGCTGATATTGACAGGGGAAGGTCCGCTTACGGGGTATGCGCTTCCTGTCATGGGGCCAATGGCGAAGGTGTAGAGGCCCTCAATGCGCCTCGCTTGTCACACCAACATGATTGGTATATCACAAGGCAAATTAGAAACTTCAAACAAGGCGTTAGGGGATCTCATGCTAAAGATTTCTATGGAAACCAGATGCGCAGCATGTCTCTTATTCTTGCTAATGATCAACAAATCGATGACGTGGCAGCCTATATTAATACGCTGGACTAAATAACCTACTGAATCTTGGGAGCTTACATATATGAATTCTATGATGGACAGACGCACTCTACTTCGCGGACTAGGCGCCCTTTCTTTAGCCGGCGCTGCAGGGGGGCTAAATGCAGATACTAACGTTGACTCCTCTGATAATTTATCTTCCATAGATTTTTCTGACGATGTTGAGAATCTTCGCGCCTACGCAAAACTCGCAGGCACAACTGAAGATGGAATGGTGCATTACTGGTACTCAGGCACTATTTTTGGATTCACGTCTGAAAAGATCCTCCCAATGGTTGGCTGGACTGGATTGCTTAAGATGGTCTGGCGCAATCTGGGGAATGAGTCTTTTCATTTCCGTAATTACGATCTTGCTTATTTTACTGAACCAGGTAAAAACAAGCGTATCGACAGTTTTGTTAACCCTTTTACAGGAAAAACCAATCACCCTATTGATGTGATTGGCGGTCCTTTTGATGTAGTGCTGACTCCAAAACAATTTCCTTGGATTACTTCAGGAGACGAAGCCTGGGTGACTGACCCACATATCTTTAGCTTTATCAACAAGCTTCAACCAGATGAATGGCCCCTAGCCTCAAGCGGTGAAATGCTAAATATGCTCTATCTTGATGGATTTCAAGGTAAATTATCGGACCTTGAGGATGACCGCATCAAGAGTGCACCATCAATAGTTAATATTGCACACGTTAACCCATGGTATCCATTCTTTATGATGGGACAACGGAATGGTGGTAACTTTTGGCATGGCCATGGGAAGAAAGTGATGGAGTTATCTGATATCACTCCAGAAGTACTAGAATATGTCGAAAAAGAAAGCCCAGGCTTCATTGAGTCGGAGGCACCTTGGCCAACTCGAACCGATAGCTACAAAGAATACAAAGAACAACGCAAGCCAGCGAAGCAATAGAGCTTTTGCTGATTAAGTTTTTTTTGTTTTATGCCATTTCCCGGTAGTATCGCGAATAATAGCCAAGACCCCTAATATCTCCCCTTTCTCTCGAATGATCGAAACGGAAAACTCTATTGAGATTGTACTCCCGTCTTTACGTTTCGCGGGAACAGATAAGACTTCATCATCATACGCGGTCACTCCCGCCTTCATTACACCCTTATACCCATCTTGATGCCTTGAGAGAAACCGGTCTGGAATGATAATCGCTAAAGGCCGGCCAATAGCCTCCTCTGAGGTATACCCGAAAACAAGCTCAGCTTTTTTATTCCAAATCTTAATAATCTCATTTGCGTCCGCAAACAATACTGCCTCTGATGCTTGTTCAATTACCTCACTGTGCATACTATTCAAGTTGTACCTCCTGAGGATGCAATAAATCAATTCACCTTTTTCGTATACTAAGGAGCTGTTTTTGGTTGCTCAATAG
>JABHEX010000100.1 GCA_018676385.1 Akkermansiaceae bacterium | reverse complement strand
TTCCATGTCATGGTAGAGATCTTACCGTATATACAATCACACTTTCACCTTTTCCAAATCCACATCAGTGTTACTCTCTACTGTCGTAAAGTCCATGCAACCCCTTAAAACAATAGGTAAACCGCTCACAGAGAAACACATCTTTGGCGAGAAAACCAAACTACGCTGCGTCAGGGCCAACGAAAATGACGAGCGCGACTGGCTTGATCACCAGCCCGTGTGCGCCGCACTTGGTCACTACCAGATCCTGCATGCAGGTATCATGCAGGCCCAGCATCCTTATGAGGTCGTTCGCACGTTTCAGGAAGGAGCGTTCTTTATCGTCACCCTAGCTGGCGCCGGCCGTATTCTAATCAATGGAAGATGGCACCAATGCGGCGAAGGCGAGGCCTGCCTCTTACCCGCTTACGCGACCAATGCCTTTCATTGCGCCAAAGAAAATCAACCATGGGATTTCTGTTGGGTTCGCTACCGACACCCCGAACTACAAATTCCGCTGATAAAATCCTCCCAACCAATATTATCAAACTTTGGCTCCGATCAATTCCATGCCGCCATGCTCGGCCTACTTGCCGAATCCGAACAAGGGCACCGCCACGCAATCATCGAACAATGGGCACAACTGATACACACCTACGTGCGTGAATTTGTAACTCCATTCCGATACGATGACAGGCTATGGAAACTCTGGACATGTATCGAACGTGATCTTTCATATCCCTGGTCGCTAGACAGCATGGCCTCTATCGCATCTCTCAGCACCGAGCATCTTAGGCGCTTATGCAGAGCTGAACATAGCAGAAGTCCCCTTGAACATGTCCGCTGGTTAAGGATGCAGAGAGCTGCAGCAATGCTCACAACCACAGACTATAAAATCGAAGCCATTGCCTACGATGTGGGCTACAAAAATCCCGTTGTATTCTCCACCGCTTTCAAAAAACACTTCAAACTCCCACCTTCAAAATACAGGATATACCAAACAGCTTTTATTGCTTAGGCATGATCCACATAAACCCCACCTCAATCCACACACACTTGCTTTACGGTAATATCGTACAAAGATCATTGGTAATTAATGATTAAATAAACAAATAACATCTCATGAACAAACCACTGACCGATTTACGCAACCTTCTTTTCATCTTTGTCACGGTCTTGATTTATCCATGCTTGTCCGCAGAACAAAAGACAACCGATGCCCGTCGCCTGGAGGTTCTTTTTCTTGGGAGCCCAAACAGCTCACACCGCCCGCTGGAACGATTCACAACAATTCGGCGTGCGTTGGGACCACGCGGAATCAACCTTACCTACGCTAATCAGCCGTCAGCACTCACTAAAGGCAATCTAGCTAAGTATGATGCCCTTATGGTTTATGGAAACCATGAGGTAATTCAGAAAGATCAGGAGACTGCATTGCTGCAATACTCAAAGAATGGCGGCGCGTGTGTCTTCCTGCACTCAGCCTGCGGCTGTTTCCGAAACTCAGATGCTTACATTAAACTACTCGGCGCCCAATTCAAATCACATGGCAAAGGTGTTTTCCGAGTGAAAACCGTTAAACCGGATCACCCCATCATGAAAGGATACAAGGGCTTCGAATGCTGGGATGAAACTTACGTGCACCAGAAGCACAACCAAGACCGAATCGTACTGCAAGTACGCGAGGAGGAACCATGGACCTGGGTGCGAACCAACGGCAAAGGGCGTATCTTCTACACAGCTAGCGGACACGACGAACGCTGCTGGGAGCTCGCCGAATACCAGGACCTAATCTATCGCGCCACCATGTGGACTGTCGGAAACGAGAAGACTCAACTGGTCAAAAACCTCAACCTCCCCAAGCTAAGCTACTTTAAATCCAATGTGTCCATCCTCCACGCCAAAAGTTGGGGCAAGCCACTCGACCGACGCATCCCACATACACACCTTCAGAACCCACTGCCGGTCTCTGAATCAATCAAACTAACACAAGTCCCTGTCGGTTATGATCTTCATCTTTTTGCATCTGAACCCGACATTATCA
>JABHEX010000099.1 GCA_018676385.1 Akkermansiaceae bacterium | reverse complement strand
TGGATCTCCTCCCTGAATCATAAAATTAGGAATCACTCGGTGAAACGTCAGACCATCGTAATAACCGCGCTTGGCTAGATTAAGGTAATTTGCCGCCGTCATGGGTACCTTCGCCGCGTATATCGTCGCTTCGATTTTGCCCTTGCTAGTCTCAATCTCAATACGAATATCTTCCAATTCGCCTGCTGGCTTAGCTTGCTCCTCATTACTGGTAGCTACACCCGCATTGACGTCTTCTTTTTTTCCTTCTCCGCAAGATGCAAGAAATCCTGCCAGAGCCATCATCATTGTGTATGCATATCGTTTCATCAACGGAGTCATTACGCTCTGATCGATCCCACTGCAAGCTGAGATGTAAAATTCTCATTTTACTACACCAACTTTTTTAACGACCGATGGTGCGCGATGCAGGATTTGAACCTGCGACATCATGCGTGTGAAGCATGCGCTCTACCCCTGAGCTAATCGCGCTAATAATCGATCCGTGAACGGGGGCGTAACTTGGACGGCAGGCGTATGCAAGTGGATTTTATCACTGTGACTCTCTGGCGAGAACTCCTAATTCTAGTTCCTCCTCATGAACTTCATAAATAGCTTTGTTGAGCGTCTATTATCGCAGCCACTCAGCACGTAAGCACCACAATCCCTCCCTCCAAATGTAATGAGCATTTGGCAATAATGGTGCCCCATGTGGAGCTCATATGGAGCAATACCTTATCGAACGATATGGCTATCTACTGAATGGCCAAATTGACTTCAGCGCTCGGCTCATAGCACCGCCTGTGGTGGCCTCACGTTCGGTATCAAGGATCTGGGCATAACGAATCAAACCCACGGCTGTGGAATATTGAGGATCGCGAAAATTGGCATGTACCCCACTAATATTCGATTGCTCGGATTGATAAATAGGCAAGCCAAACTTCTCGTTTGCCAATTCAGAGATTCCCCTCATACGACTCGTCCCCCCAGTTAGAAAAACACCTGTACCAACACCACGGAGGCAACCAGACGGCAGCCGCTCTAATACAATATCGAACATTTCTGCTACACGGCCATTGATGACGTCGTTGATTAAGGCCCTGTCAATCTCCTCAACTTCAAGACCATGATCATCGTAAACTTTTACCTTACCTATACCGCGTGCTGGGTCACCCGATGCATCTCCTTCGGTTTTTTTTAATTCCTCTGCTCGACTCAGCGGAATGTGGGTTACAAGGTGAATGTCATTACTAATGTGATCACCTCCCACCGGGATGCATCCCGCCGCAGCAATGGAGCCTTTTAAATAGAGCGCATAATCTGTTGTCCCCCCACCCACATCGATAACAAGTGCCCCAGCATCCTTATGCTCGCGCTCAAGTGCCACTTGTGCTGTTGCAATGGGGGCAAAAACAACGTCATCAACTTCAAGTGGAACCTCCCGCACAGACTTGATACTATTTTGAATACGCGAACGAATACCATGAACAATATGAAAATCAACATCTAGCGCACGACCTAACAATCCTATAGGGCTAATCGTGTGCTCCTGCCCATCGAGATGATAATGACGGATGAAATTGTGCAGATAAACATGGTTACCTGGAATAGCGAGATCACGTGCAATCTCTGTTGCCTCTCCAATGTGTCCTTCATGCACTTCCTGCTCCTCGTCAGGTAGACGAAAAGTGCCACGATTGTTAACTCCTTCAATGTGCGATCCTGTTACAGCCAGTAGCACACTACTAATATCGACATCACATATGTCCTCTGCTTTGAGCAAGGCATCTTTTAAACCTGCGCGCGCTTGAGGATAGTCCACAATTTCCCCTTTCCTCACCCCTGCACTACGAGTCTCTCCAACACCAAGGATTTTAACTGAGCCATCAGGTTTCACCTCACCGACCACCATACACGTTTTAGTGGTGCCTATTTCAAGTCCTACGTGTATTTTGGTCTTTGCCATGGATGAATGATTGGAAGCAGTGGTTTGTAATCTAGTGATAAAATAAAATGATGCCGTATTGGTGGCAGAATTTAGTTACGGTCTATAATGGATTTGATATCGCGATCCTTCAAACTAGGAAAAGTTTGTTTTTTCTGTGGCGTCACTAATATAGGCGCCCCTGCAAATTTTACAGGAATGTTTTTCTTGGGAATTAAATTAATATGTTCAACAGCACGCAAGGTCTTTAGCGCATGTTCACGAACACTTATAAAATCCGTTATCTGACGCTCATGATCATACATACCAAACACGGCGCGTGAGCCATCATGACTGGTAACCTCCAATGAATATTCATTCAAAATCATGATTTCCTGTGGTCTCCAATCGGCACGAAGATTACTTGCTGTAAGCACCTTAATAAGGTGTAGCGCGCGTATAACCTCGGGATGCTGAAGTTTCTTGCCATGATGGAATGTGCCCATTGCTGCTACATTGACCATAACAACAGGAAGATCGCGCGACGTTTCCCACAAAGAACCCTCACATGGAAAGGTTACGCCATCTTCATCCGCAAGCACACCACCCTCCACTTTTCCTAAAAACCCATAATGAGCCGACTGTAACCAAGCAACAGGAAGCCGCTCATCTACTGTGATCTTCAGCGTGCCTGGTAACCTTCTTTCCACATCACAACGCGTCACCTCTGGGAGACTTAATAGACACTTGCGGATGTGATCTGTATCGATAGCAAAAATACTAGCATCGAGATCGATTTCCGTAACCTCAACAATACGGGCATGATTAATATGTCCATTTGTCTCCAGTTTGATTTCCTGCAATCGGTATTCCTCATTATCAATAAAAATATGACGTATGCCCAGATAACCACCCCATGCGATCATTCCAATCAGCACCAACATCATGATGATTTTAGCACTCCTGTAAAGACCACGAACAATCTCAATCATCACGATCCGAGGTGATGTCACTCTGATGTGTAGCTTCTGCAAATCACCACCTTTGCGGACAACACGTGGCGATCGGGTAGTTTTTCGGCGCGTTTTTAAAAATGACATGGTAGTTAAAAAAGTTAGGTTCTCATGGCGAGCGATAGCTCGACAATTTTCCGACAAAGTGGCCCAAATTCATATCCTGCAACTTTTGCCGCCTTTGGCAGCAGGCTGCTAGCAGTCATTCCTGGAATGGTATTGGCTTCTAACACATACGGATTATTAGCTGTATCAAGCAAAACATCGACCCTCGAATAGATCTCTATCCCAAGTGCCCTGTGTGCCTTCAGCGCCGCCTGCTGTACTCTGGCGGCAGTTGCTTCGTCCAGATCTGCTGGACAATAATAGTCAGTGCCACCTTCATCATTGAGCCATGGATATTTGTTTTTCATATCATAGAACCCACTGCGAGGAGCAATGTGCACAATGGGTAATACCTCGCCATCTAGCACACCTACTGTCAGCTCTTTTCCACTCACAAACTGCTCAATCAGCACCTCGTCACCATAGTTCGAGGCATCCTCCATGGCAGCATGCGCATCAGCCTGATTATCAACGATGTGGACGCCCACACTTGAGCCTTCGCGCGGCGGCTTAACCACATACGGCAGTGACATGTTAGGCAATTTAACATCCGATGAAAACTGAACAATTTCCGAGCTTGGCGTGGGAACCCCATGTCGCACAAAAACCTCTTTGCTGGAAACCTTATCAAAGGCCACCCTGCTACTATCAACACCTGCACCCGTATATGGTATTCCCATATCTTCGAGAATCGCCTGCATTTCTCCATCTTCACCAAAAGTTCCGTGGATGGTATTGAAACAAAGCCCAATACCCTGGGGAAGATGAATATCATGCGTAGTCACATCCACCGGCACGGCATTGAGCCCCTCACTTTTGAGTGCATTTAAGACGGCATTTCCAGATGCCAAGGAGACGTTCCGTTCAGAACCTGGCCCTCCCATTAACACTGCTATATTGATGTCTTTATCCATATTTTCAGAAAATAAATTCATTCTCACCCACAATCTGCACTTCGGTACTCATCATGATGCCACGATCATTCTCTGCCTTTCTACGTATCTTTTCGATCAGGCCTAACACATCATTTGCTGTTGCTTTACCCCTATTAACAATGAAATTTCCATGTTCAATAGAGACCTGCGCCTTACCAACTGTCGCCTCCTTCATGCCCAGCTTTTCAACTAGCATACCAGCGGGCATCTCTTCTGGATTTTTAAAAATACACCCGGCACTGGCTGCAATAGGTTGTGTGGATCGCCTGTGATTTCGAGACTCCTCCGTGACCGATCTGATGGTATCCGCATCCGATAGTTTTGCCTGGAACTTCGCTTCTAACGCGTAGTTCCTGCGCAACTCTGGCACATTTCGGTAATGCGCGGTAATTTCGTCAGAAGTGCGCTCACGGATCTCACCGTCATCATCGAGGAAAGTCACGCTTATCACCTGGTCGAAGGTTTCCGTTCCCATGGCACCGGCGTTCATCCGCAAACCACCACCAACGTTTCCTGGAATTCCCTCCATCCACTCCATACCTGTTAGGTTATGAGCTGCTGCCACACTAGCAACTTTCTTGAAACGAGCACCTGCTCCAGCAGTTATGACATCGCCATCCACTACGACATTAGAAAAATCACCACCCGATGGATGAATCACAGCACCCCGGATACCTCCATCACGCACTAATAAGTTTGACCCCCTACCGATGACCCGCTGCGGAATTCCGCGTTCACGACAGTAGCTAACGACAGCTGCAAACGTCTTAAAAGTAGTAGGCTCAACCCATAATTGAGCGGGACCTCCACAACGAATCGTAGTGTGACGATTCATAGGCTCGTAGAGTTTGATTTTTTTTACCCCCGCTGTCTCACAGAAACGTAGCATATCCTCAAGCATCGCCATATCCCTCGCAAGTTTCGTTCCAATTTCGTGCACGTTTCCTGCACCGAGAGATATAACCAAATCACCATCTTGTATGGAATTTCCCACAGTATGATGGGCACTGACTACTGGCCCAACAGCAACGGCACGCTTGTCACCATTGACTGCAATAGCATCCACGATCGTTTGTGAGGTCACCCCATCGATCGGCAACTCCCCGGCAGGGTAAATGTCAGTGACAAAAACCTGATCGGCAGCCTGCAACGCCTTACCAAATTCATCAGCTAGCTTTTCTGTGCGGCTGTATCGGTGGGGTTGAAAAACAACAACTAAACGCTTAGGTTTGAATGATCGAGCAGTTTGAAGAGTTGCCGTTATTTCCGTGGGATGATGCCCATAATCATCAATGATACGCAACTTGGGCGAAAGATACTTATTTTCGAACCTTCTACGTGCACCAGCAAAAGTGCCCAAACCACGTGAAACCATTTGAAAATCTGTGCCCACGGCATCACTCACTGCAATCGCAGCAAGTGCGTTAAGCACGTTATGCCTTCCAGGAATACCCAGCTCAACACGACCTAACACATCCCCACGAAGAACCACATCAAATGCTACCGTACCTCCCGTTTCGTGTATATCACTAGCAATGAAATCGGCATTTTCCCAACCATAGGAAACAGCACCCTCTCTGCTAGCGCAGATTTCACTCGCAACGGAACAACCCGCAAAATAAATTTTATGCCCAGTCGTCTGATCTAATAACTGATTGAAGATATCCTTGATGTGATCGATATCTCGATAGTAATCAAGATGCTCTTCCTCGACATTGAGCACAACACAATGTTCGGGGTGATAGAGCGCAAGTGTCCCATCACTCTCATCGCCCTCGGCAACCATTGTACGACAGCCTTCTTCCCAATGAGCATTTGCCCCCAACACCGGGATTTCGGCACCCACATAATGGCACGGCATCATACCAGACCGGCGAAGCAAATGGGCGCACATCGCCGAGGTAGTCGTTTTTCCATGGGTTCCAGAAATCACCACACCTTTCCGTGTGTGCAAGATCGCGGCAAGGCACTCGGCACGCCGGATACATGGAATCCCTTGCGAGCGCGCCTCTGCACGTGCCACATTTTCCTCCCGTATAGCAGACGAGTAAACAACCACATCCGCACCATGAACTTCATCCGCACGGTGCGGCGTAGAAAACTGAAGTCCAAGCCCCTGCATACGCTCAGTTTCACCACTGGTCACTCTATCCGATCCGCTAACCTTGTGCCCCATACCCAAAAGAAGAAGAGCTAAACCACTCATACCCGATCCCGCCACGCCAATCAAGTGGACACGTACCGGGTTTTTCCGATCGGTCAAGCGCTTGCTGAGTTCTTGAATTTGCATGAGGAGATAAAAATCAATGAATTTAAGTTAATATATCGACGCTCATGACATCGCAAATCCTAGCCGCAGCATCTTTAACGGCAAGTGATTCTATTTTTTCTATCATGGTGCTATGGACTGTATCATCGAGGATACGAGTCAGCCCAGTAACCAACTCACCAGCATCGAGATCTGATTCCTGGTAGAGGATAGCGGCACCCGCTTGCTCAAATACTTTAGCGTTCGCGGTTTGGTGATCGTCTGCAGCGTAAGGGTAAGGCACAAGGATTGATGGCATTCCTACGTATGAAAGCTCAGTCATGCTGGAGGCCCCCGAGCGGCAAACTACCACGTCACATGCTGCGTAAGCTGACGCCATATCGTCGCAAAAGGCAAGCACGTGGTAACCGCTAAGGCCCGTCGTCATCACTACCACACGATCGTAATCAAGCGATCCCGTAATGTGTAAAAACTGTACATCAGGCATTGCCTTCGACGCTTCAACTGCCAGCGTATTGAGGTTTTTTGAACCTTGACTACCACCCATCACCATCACGACGCTACCCCCAGCAGAAAGTCCATATTTTACGCGAGCCACTGCGCGCTCGGGCAGCTTGGCAAGCTCACGGCGCACAGGCGTTCCCGTGACTTCCACTCTATTTTTTTTGAAATAGTATCCTGCTTCCTCAAAACCAACCAGCACGCGATGACACCAACGAGACGTCAAACGGTTTGCTTTCCCAGGTAACGCGTTCGAATCATGGACAAAAGTAGCTAAACCCATTCTTCTACCAGCTATGACTGGCGCCATCGAGGTGAAGCCCCCCATACCTAATACTGCATCGCAGTCACGGGATTGAAGAATTTTTTTGCACCGCATCAACGTCATCCAAAATCTAAATAGAAACAGAATCATCTTGGGTGACAGCGTCGGTGGCTTTGCGATAGCTGGAACAGTAAGAAAATCCAACTCCCCGTATTTTTTTGATGCTTGAGCATCAACTTTTTTCTCAGAAATGAGCAGGAGCACGTTATGCCCTCGTTTCTCCAATTCCTCAGCTACTGCAATGCCCGGAAACAGATGCCCGCCAGTACCACCACAGGCAATCAAGACATTCATTTTCTTCGACATAGGACAGTATGGAAACTAGGTTATAGGACTCTGCAAATGCACAGCTTCGCTTCACCATTATGCGGAAATTTATATTATTCAGCAATGCTTAAATATCGACAAACCCGTTTAATTTGAAGTTTTATGTAATGACTACATTTACCGACACAGCCCCATCCCTATCTTGTCATCTTCGCACTACCGTGACAGACTTCTTCCTCATGAAAAAAGCTATATTACTTTTAATCTTCCTGCTCACCCTCGGTGCATGGTCTGCCAATAAATACTTCGCCCGCGCCAGCAAGAGCAACGAGGAACAGGAACGTTTCCAAAATTACGCAGGCAACTACGGACACGACGCCAACATTTTTCTTACCTCACAAGCATCACTCCACCACGACAAAGCGTTCAATCTTGCATATCGCATGTGGAAGCTATCCCCCATCTCCGAGATCGATTTCTCATCTCACTATGATGAAAAAACATACTATTTGGCGCTTGGAAAAACCCTTAACGATAAAGCAAAAGCTGAGGGACAATTTGAGGCCCGCAGCGCACTAATCGATATCGGCAAGTTTTACGGTGTCACTCTACCTAAAAAAAATATACCCGTGACTCCAAAAACGACTCTAAACAAAGCACACACATCTGATACCGCAAAACCCAGTCCACTCGGCAAAGCTATACTAGGCGATAAACGAGTAATTCCCAGTCGCCATCGCCGCCAAAACGATCGATAAAGCCTATATCGTGAGCCAGCCAATCAGTATTGAGCGCCTGGGCGCATTCTTCGAGTCGGGCGACTGGAAAAACACCTTCACCGCAGGCGTTACCGCTACCGGGCGCAAATTGGCCCGCTCACAGCAGGTTACTCAATGTCATGCCGAAATACTAGACACCGGAGACGTAGAAATCATTGCTCATGTGATTGAGAAATCTGGCCATCAACACGAGGCGACGTTGGCACTGTGGGAGGAAAATGGCACGCTACAGCTCGACACAAGCTGCACCTGCGCAATGAGCACATGTTGCGAGCACGCGGCGGCAGCTATTGAACAACTTCTACGGCCAGGACGTATGGAATCGGCTTTTGGCATTCTGCAAAGAGAACCCTCTACCGAAACGCTCACAGAAAAAATCGTCACAACCAAAAGGGCATCCTCCAAGGCTACTTTCCATCTCCATGTGCACCGCCGATCACAAGGCGATGCCTCATCATGGCTTCCCGATATTTACGCCACAGCAACTGCAAATTACGGTGATGATAAGTATCCTCTAGAACCCTCAGGCAATATCACAAAATCTCGAGATCGCGCTGCAGAAATGACCGCACTGAACTCGCTCTACGCACTCGACCTTCTGCCCGGCGCAGACCAAGCACCTAACTCACTGCAATCAGTTCATCACCCCGATCCAGCAATGGGAACTCTGTGGGCTCCTAATAAAAAAGAATGGCAGCCATCTCTCTACTGGCAGCGTTTTCGACACGAGGCAATACCTGCTCTAGAAAAAAGAGGGTGGAAGGTCACCTTCGGGCACAACACCATCAATAAACCACTTCAATTTAATGCTTCAACACTTCGCACCGAAATCGTTGATGAAGGTAAAGGCTGGTTCTCACTCTCAGCAGGTTTCGAGGTCGATGGCCAATATTTAGACCTTCAACCAATCCTCGCCACACTGGTGGATTACAATTTTCTCAAAGTCACCAATGACATGCCGGACGGACAAGAATTTCTTGTTTTCTTTCCAGACGGTCGAGGCCTAACCCTTCCAGTGGGTCGTTTCCGCCGCATCCTCACCCACCTTGGCGAATTGATGGACTTTAATTTCACCAGCAAACCAATACGCATGCACAAGGTGGAAGCCGCACAGATATTGAAACATATCTCCAAGGACATCGAGCACCCCACCACACCATCAGAAATCACAACTCTTGCCGCTCAAAACTCATTATTCAAAACCCCAAACTGCAATATTCCAGCAACACTAAAGGCCACGCTAAGAGACTACCAAGCCGAAGGCTTCCGTTGGATGCAATTTCTCTCAAACAATAATTTACACGGCATTCTCGCCGATGACATGGGGCTGGGCAAAACCATGCAAACACTGACCCATATCCTAGCAGAAAAAGAGAAAGGAAATACTCTACCATGCCTAGTAATAGCACCCACCAGCGTGGTAGAAAACTGGCAACGCGAAGCACAAATGTTTGCTCCATCATTGCGGGTAACGATCCTACAAGGGCACAACAGGCATCTTCGCTTTAACCTTCTGGCCGATACCGACATCGCCCTCACCTCGTATGCTCTGCTTTATCGAGATCTTGAACTTTTCTCCAACCAATCATTTCACCTCTTGGTTCTGGATGAGGCCCAGCATATCAAAAACTCATCGGCGCAGGTCTCCCAAGCCGTAAGAAAGCTCAATACCCGTCACCGTATCTGCCTGTCGGGCACACCCATCGAAAATCACCTCGGTGAACTCTGGAGTCTATTCGATTTTCTAATGCCAGGATTATTAGGTGATGCTGAATCATTTCGGGAAACTTTTCGCACTCCAATTGAGAAAAATAAAAACCAACAGCGTGCCGACGCCCTCTCCTCCAAGGTTGGGCCACTCATTCTGCGCCGCACTAAGGATCAAGTAGCCACTGAACTCCCACCAAAAACTGAAATCCCCCACATCATCGATCTTGGAGAAGATGAAAAAGATCTCTACGAAACCGTTCGCTCGACCATGGACAAACACGTACGTCGGGCACTTGCAGCAAAAACTGGTCAACAGGCACAAATCATGTTCCTCGACGCGCTTCTTAAACTCAGACAAATCTGCTGTCACTCCAAACTGATCGAATCCAAAATCCAAAATTCAAATAATTCGAGGACTTCCGCTAAGTTCAACCACTTAACCAACCTTTTAGAAACTCTGAAACAGGAAAACAGAAAAGTACTTATCTTTTCCCAATTCACCTCCATGCTGGATATCATTGAAGAATATCTAGTTAGCCAAAAAACTACCTATCTGAAACTCACTGGAGCGAGTAAAAATAGACAGGAAATGGTTGAGCAATTCCAAGCTGGGGAAGCCGAAATCTTTCTTATCTCTCTGAAAGCAGGAGGTACAGGACTCACCCTAACGAACGCCGATACAGTCATTCACTACGACCCATGGTGGAACCCTGCCGTGGAGAACCAAGCCACAGACCGAGCCTACAGAATAGGCCAAGATAAACCTGTCTTTGTGCACAAACTCATCTGCAAAGATACCGTTGAGCAGCGTATTCAGCAAATGCAGGAACGTAAAAGTGATATATCAGACTCAATTTTAACCGCCTCGCTGAACCAACTCAAATTAGACGATAATGTGCTCACAAAGCTACTCGGACCCTCAGATAGCTGAGAGCTTAATCGACAATAGCAAGGCGATCAGAGCTATTTGATCCTGACAGTCTCTCAAGAAGTGCCCACACATGCCGTTGACCACGATCTGTGAGACAATACATCTTGTGAGCATGTAATCCGTCACTTCTTATCTCAAGCAGCTCTTTTTTCTCCATCCCATCGACCACCTTGGTGGTGTTCGACGGCTTGCGGTTGAAGCTATGGAGCAAAATGTTAATACGCTTTGTATCCGTAAACTCCTCACCTTCAAGTCGTTTACTCAAGCAGGCAAGCAATACACATTCACTACCCGATAAACGAAAATTCTGGTCGGCCAGTAATCGGCGCAGATCACAAAGTGTCTCAGATGTATGCGTATCGCCGCCATCTTCTTGATCCATTGCAACGCGCAGTGCTTCCTCCGCCTCGCGTGCCTCCACTGACTTGGTGACAAATGCTTGATATAGGCGCATTTGGTCAACACTCATTTCCTGGTGCATTTGCATCACGCTTTCGGTTAACTTATGGATCATTTTGATATCAGACACGATTACAAATTAGCCAAACTCTACAAAATGATCAAGAAAATTGCCCTTAAAGCCGTCTAAAGCCCTTTATTTGCAGGTAATTTCACTCGGTTTAATAGTTAATATTACTTAAATGATGTTCTTTTTTCTTTGTTTTTTAATGGTTTTAAATACCCAAGCTCATTTAAAGTTTCCTTAATTAGCCGATTAATCTATTTTTAGCCATCCTTTGACTAAAACCCGTCGTCACTAACCATGAACTCCCGTTATAATACCCACCACTCCATAAACGCTCGATTTCTGAACCGCGCAATACCCGTTCATCCCAAGAATCAGGCAAGTCAGAATCATCCATCTTGTAGCGCTAATCCAAATAAAGCTGATATTCCAGATGTTGAAATTTCAGAATCTGGAATCCCAGTCACCGAGCTCATTGGTTTCTCCCTGACCTGTATTGAGAGACTGACCTACCCAAGATCAAACAGTGATGATCAGATACAGCCTTTAGAGCAAAGAATCTTACTGGTAGTGGCAGAAAAATTACCCAGCTACATGAGGCTAAAAGCCAATTTACACACCACTATACGAACGCACCCGGAACACGATGTTCGATCGTCTCAACAGCAATACCGGGTGACTGAACTCCGTCGGAGAGTTGCAAATCAAGAAAACGCGATCGCACAGCAATTGATAGCCACTGGAGAAGATATCGGCCTACCCCAAGAACTACTTGGCAAAATCGCTAAGCTTACAAAAACTATCCTCGAACGCTGCACCTCATAAAATCAGCACCTGTCTATTCCTATAGAAAAGCAATCTTACCTTTTCCATAGTTGATTTTGCATCCTTGAAAATTACGCGGCTGATGCTCACATTCATCACCAAGTAATACTATGAGATATACACATATCAAGCCATCCGCTATTCTAATTGGACTCATTACCGTTGCGCTGGGAGCCAATTCGATTTTAGCAGCTGATACTCTGTATCAGCCCAAAGAAAATCGGCAACCCTCTCCAGGTAACACCACTTATTACATCGACCCTGTAAAAGGCGATGACCAACAATCTGGGGTAAAAGAGAACCTTGCTTGGCGCAGTTTTTATCGGGTCAATCAATTACGGTTGGCCCCCGGTGACAAAGTGAAAATAATTTCGCCTGGATCGTTTGATCAAACGCTCATGATTATCGGGTCCGGCACAAGCACCTCACCGATAGAGGTCAGTTTCGCCGCTGGCAGGTATGATATTTTTACCAAAAATCTCTATCGGCAGAAATTTAATATCTCCAACACCAATGGCTCTCCCGAGTCGGACAAGTTAATCGGAATATTTCTGAAAAACTCCAAACACATCATGGTGACGGGCAAAAAGGCCAAAATTATTTGTCGTGGAAAAATGATTGAGGTCTGCGTTGATCATTGTGAGAATATAACGGTCTCAGAACTAAACTTTGATTACCAACACCCAACAGTTTCTGAGTATAAAGTAGTTAATATAGGTGATGCATATGTAGATCTGCAAGTTCACAAAGACTCACAATACTCGATTAATAATGGAAAGCTCACCTGGAAAGGCGAAGGGTGGAGTTTTAAAGGTGGCCTCGGGCAGGAATTAAATCTGCTCACTAACGAGGTGCGCCGCCGAAGAGATCCTCTGAACGGGCTGACGATTAAAGAACTTAACCCGATGTTACTGCGAGCGAGCGGCAAACACAAAATGAAAAAGGGACACATCTATCAGATCCGCAATCCGTTTCGTGATTATGCCGCCGTATTCACTCGCCGAAGCAAGAACATCATATGGAAAAATGTCCACTTTCAGTTTTTACACGGCATGGGGTTGGTGAATCAGTTTTCTGAAAACCTGACATTCGATGGCGTAAAAATTGCACCAGACCCAGCGAGTGGCAGAACCACTGCCGCATGGGCAGATGGCATCCAAGTGTCCGGCTGCAAAGGCAAACTACTCGTGAATAACTGTGTCTTTTCGGGTGCCCATGACGATGCAATCAATATCCATGGAACACATCTGCGGGTAACTGAGAAACTATCCGATCACCAGATCAAGGTGAGTTTTATTCATAAGCAAACCTATGGCTTTCTCGCATTCAACCCCGGAGACGATATCGAGTTTGTCAGATGGGACTCGCTTGCACCCTACAGCGCAAACAGGGTGAAGGATGCCAAGTTACTCAATCCGAGAGAAATTCTAATCACATTGGAAAAACCATTCCCCGCCAATTTTAAAGAAAAAGATGTTCTAGAAAATGTGACTTGGACACCCGAAGTGGAAATTCGTGGGTGCACAATTTCTCGCATCCCAACTCGTGGATTTCTCATCACCACACGGAGGAAGGTTGTGGTCGAGAATAACACCTTCAACGCCACCCACATGAGCGCCATACTCTTGGAGGACGACGCCAGAGGCTGGTTCGAGTCCGGATGCGTGCGCGATATGACAATCCGTAATAACCAATTCAACCGCTGTGCCGAGCCTGTGATCAACATCAATCCGCAAAACGGAGTAATCAACAAGGCGGTACATCAAAATATCAAGATCCGGGGCAATCATTTCGTACTGCGCGGCAAATCAAGTATTAAAGGCCAGAGCACTACTGGATTATCTATCACTGGTAACACTATATATTCAGATCCCATTGCAAGCGACGCCACATCAATTAAAATCATCAATTGTGAAGATGTTAAAATCAATGGTAACCGTTACCTGCAAACACCTAATGTCAGGAAAGACACCCCCAAGTAACAGCGCGTATAATAGTCAGTAATTAATAGCGCGAAAAAAAAGGGAGCCCCGTTTGGGACTCCCTTCCATCAGAAATTACGTAAGATTTTGTTAGATCGCTTTCATGTTGCTCATAGCATCACGCAAATACTCACCGATTTCTTCAATCTCGTGGCCGCGGATAGCGTTATCAACTTGGACAAGTGTGCGGTTGTCTACGGAGTTATCGGTCAGCTCAAGCCCTTTGCCAATGACGTCCACACTTACAGTGGACATGAAGTCCTGAAGTAGCGGCACAGCGGCATGAGCAAAGAGATAACAGCCGTATTCCGCGGTGTCTGAAATAACGCGGTTCATCTCGTAGAGCTTCTTGCGCGCAATCGTATTGGCAATCAGTGGAGTTTCGTGAAGTGACTCGTAATAGGCAGACTCAGGCTCAATACCAGCTTCCACCATTGCCTCGTAGGCAAGTTCCACACCGGCGCGCACCATGGCAACCATCAGAATCCCTTTATCGAAATATTCCTGCTCTGAGATGTCGCCGGCGCCTTCGGTTTTTTCAAACTCAGTATCACCGGTTGCTTCACGCCAGCCGAGAAGATTGACGTCATCGTTCGCCCAGTCCTCCATCATAGTTGTGGAAAAATGGCCAGAAATGATATCGTCCATATGCTTTTCGAACAGCGGGCGCATAATATCTTTAAGCTCCTCGGAGAGTTCAAATGCCTTGATCTTGGCGGGGTTAGAAAGGCGGTCCATCATCGTGGTGATTCCACCATGCTTGAGTGCCTCAGTGATGGTTTCCCATCCCTGTTGGATAAATTTTACAGCGTAAGCTGGCTCGATGCCCTCAGATTTCATTTTATCGAAACATAGAAGTGCTCCAGCCTGGAGCAAACCGCAAAGGATCGTCTGCTCGCCCATAAGATCAGACTTCACTTCCGCAACAAATGATGACTCAAGCACGCCAGCATGGTGACCGCCTTGGGCAACGGCGAGCGCCTTCGCTGTTTCCAACCCGTCTCCATTCGGGTCGTTCGCGCGGTGACATGCGATCAGTGTCGGGACACCAAATCCACGCTTGTACTCCTCGCGCACCTCGGAGCCGGGTGACTTTGGTGCAACCATAATAACAGTGAGGTCCTCACGGATCTGCACGCCTTCCTCAACGATGTTGAAACCATGTGCATAGGAGAAAGTAGCACCCTGTTTCATATGCGGAATCACACTTGCAACCACCTTAGTGTGCTGCTTGTCAGGAGTTAGGTTCATCACGATATCAGCGGTAGGAAGCATTTCCTCGTAGGTGCCGACGTTGAATCCGTTCTCACTGGCGTTAATAAATGACTGCCGTTTTTCAGCAATCGCGTTATCACGCAAAGTGTAGGAAACATCGAGCCCACTGTCGCGCATGTTCAGCCCCTGGTTAAGACCCTGAGCTCCGCATCCGACGATAACGATTTTCTTGCCTTTAGCAGCCTCAACGCCATTGGCGAATTCGGATGCATCCATGAATCGGCAGGTTCCAAGCTCGTCGAGCTGAAGGCGAAGTGGCAGTGAGTTGAAGTAATTTTGGCTCATTCTGTATGTA
>JABHEX010000098.1 GCA_018676385.1 Akkermansiaceae bacterium | reverse complement strand
CAATACACTCCCTCACTGGCAAAGTCACCCACATTCATTGTGACGGAACCGACACAACTAAAAGGTCATTGTGTCGGTTTTGTAACGATAGATTTTTCGCCTAACACCAGTGGCCATGCGAAACAATATCCGCGTCGTGAGCAACAAACCGCTCCGCGCTAACACAAAAAAACAGATAATATGAAATTGATCCAAACCATTACATCCGTCCTCGCTAGCCTTACACTTTGCACAGCTATCCAGGCACAGACCAAGTTAGTCATCAAAGGGTCCGACACTCTCGGCGCCAAGATGGTTCCTCAACTCGCGGAGGCATACAAAGCCGCCGGAAACAACGTCAGCTTCGAAATTGCAGCTGAAGGTTCCTCCACATGCTTTACATCCCTACTGTCCGGCACTGCTGATTTCGGCATGTCTTCACGTGGCATCAAGGCGAGTGAGAAAAACAAATTCGCTAGCTCCGGAAAGGAAGTTGTCGAGCACGTTGCAGGCGTTGATATGATCGCTGTGATCGTTAACGAGGCCAACGGCGTGAAAAAACTAACCAATGAGCAGGTCGCTGGTATTTTTACTGGCACCATCTCGGACTGGTCAGAGGTTGGCGGTAAGGCAGGCACCATTAATGTCTACACCCGCAACACTTCATCCGGAACTTACAAAACATTCCAGAAGCTTGCCATGGACAAGAAGGACTATGGCAAGAACAGCCAGAAGATGGCAGGAAACGAGCAGATCGCTCAGGAAGTTGCCAAGGACACCAACGGCATCGGCTACGTCGGACTCGCCTATGTCAAAAAAGACGGCATCGCCCCTGTTGCGGTCAATGGTGTGCTCCCCGCACCAGCGAACTCCAAGCAGTATGTGCTGTCCCGTAACCTCTACTACTACACCGTAGGTCAGCCTTCCGGTGAAGCAGCCAAGTTCATTAAGTGGTCAACCACTTCAAGTGATGCCGGCAAGATTATTGAGAAGGTAGGATTCATAGCACCTCCTAAAAAGTAATTCACTCCGGTAATAAATTAACAATGGCACCGCTGATCAAATGATTGAGCGGTGTCATTTTGCTATTTTATCATACATGAAAAAAAAGAAGTCGCAGCACAACCCCTTCTATGCAGGGTCTGGATTCCGTATCCTTGGCATCGGAAAACAGGAGGCTATCAAATACTTCTTTGGCGGTAACGCAACCATCGCCATCATCGTGATCGGGCTGATCATCGGCTTTCTTATCTATCACTCGGCGAATTTTTTTCCTCAATACCGTAGTAGCCTCGAACTCTATCGTAAATCCGGACAAGAGTTTGTCGATTACTCCGCCGAACAACTTGCTGCACAGGAACAGCTCAAATCCCTCAGTACGCACGCTCGTGCCTATGAAATCCAAGAACGACTGGGGGCTCTTTACAACATTGCATCCGTTCACAGTGACTTTAAAGCGCAGGTGCTTAAAAAAATATCATCCGAGCGTAAGCATTACAAACGCGCTAAATCTCGGTACGATAATCTAAAGTCGGAGGAAAACCCAAACACCGACGATCTCAAGTCAGCTCAGAAATATTACGAAAAAGTGCGTGAGGCTCTCAAAGCAGCTGCGCAAACTGCCGTCGATGCTCTTGATTACGGGGATCTCTCAAACCGCCTCTGGGCAACTGACGAAAAATACCTGGCCTCAATCCGTAACTCTATTGTAGAAAATCTCCTCAGCGGAGAAAAAACAGCTTTCCTCAAAGAAATTGAAGCTGAGGAACAACACATGACCGAGCAGATCGACTCACTCGGTTTTATCAGCAATTTAGTCAAAGCGAATCAAGGATTCTCTGAGGCAATACCTCCACTTAAAGGTTACGTAACTAGTCTGCGCGAAATCGCCAGCCAGAGCAAAGCTCAGGCAGTCAACTATGTCACTGCAAAGGCGCGCAAAGATGCGCTTGAGGATAAGCTGGCAATCACTACCAATAAGGAAGACCAAGAGCGCACTCGGCTTGAAATGAAGCGCATCCTTGATGCCGAACCCGATTACGCCAAGCTCAACAAACCTCTTTATAATTCTCTCGATAAGCATCAAGAGATAACCACCGTAGTAACAGAAAAAAACAAAGCCGCTTTCGCTCTGTTACCCGACGCAAGTGAGTTCCGGTCAAAAATTTCTCGTCGTAAGATCGATGAAATACAAGAAATTGAGGAAACAATCGACGAGCTTTTAAGCGCCAAACGCAAACAGATGGAGTCCTGGGACCATTCAACTTCTTATCCACTTACCCAAGCGGTTATTGGATTCTTTTTCGGCACAAAATGGATCACCAATTCCTCGTGGCAGGATATCTATGGCATTGTGCCACTTCTTGCGGGCTCAATCGCATGTGCGATTATCGCTATTCTCATCGCCATCCCCTTCTCCGTGGGTGGCGCTATTTATGTCAACCGTCTCGCCACCTCCACCGAGCAGCACATCATCAAGCCGTTCATTGAGTTCATCGGTGCTATCCCATCGATCGTTCTTGCATTCTTCGGGGTAGTTGTACTTGGCACACTCATTCAAGAATACTCACAGTCACCATGGTTGTCGTGGATTCCTGGGTTCCCTGTGGAAGGCCGTCTTACCATTCTCAATGCAGGACTCTTACTTGCACTGATGT
>JABHEX010000097.1 GCA_018676385.1 Akkermansiaceae bacterium | reverse complement strand
GCCGAAGAACCTCGAGCCATTCCATACAATCCAAAACCTCGGCTTGATAGACAACAACAGCCACGCAAACCATCTGTTAAAATAACACCCTTACCGCCCTCCAAGCCCGCACCGCCTAATAAGCCCGTCAATGTTAGGCCGCAGAATGTAAAGCCCCCGGTCGTTCCCAGCCCACAAATTGTAGCAAAGACCACCAAACCACCTGAGTTTGATCGAGAGAAATGGCTCCTCGAGACCCGATACTTTATCCATAAAAAAGGTGCGAGCACACTGGCTGATTATGATAAGGCTATTTTAAAAAACATCAATAGGTTCGAACGTACCGTGAAACGGTCAATCAGAAAAATGGACCGTGACATGCGAAAACCCGCAGAAGTTGCAACAGAAAAAACATTCCAACTACTACGCAATCTCAAGCACTTGCCAAACGAAAGGCCAGATGAGATACCAGATCTGGTTCATGAAATGTATGGCGAGGCACTCGATGGCCAATCAAAGATAAACGCCAATTTCTTAGATGACTTCCAGAATCTGAGGATGATCTACACACAAACACTCAATAAAAAAATCTCTATTCTGAGAAGCGAAGGTAATGAAGAACACGCCGATATACTGGCCGATGAAATGAAAGCTTCGCAGCAAAATATAGAAGGCTTTATCATGATATTACGTGAACATGAAACCAAGCCGTAACAAAGCGCCACGCATACCTGATGAACTCCGAGCACTCTCTACATCTAAGTTCAATGCTATGATGGGTTGATCAATCAAACGCCTTTGACCCAAAAAAGGTATTTAAGATAACAAAAAGTAGCGTTCTCGCAAAGCCGCTCCATATTGGCTCCGTGTCCGCTAAGAAGAATTACAATCAAAACAAACAAACAGTTGCCCCCGCGGTCATCAAAGTACGCGGTGCCCGCCAGCACAATCTGCGCGATCTTGATCTGGATATACCCTTGAACCAGATGACCGTTATCACCGGACCATCAGGATCTGGTAAGTCGTCACTCGCATTTCACACGCTTTACGCCGAGGGTCAACGTCGCTACGTCGAAACATTTTCCCCTTATGTGCGCCAGTTTCTTGATCGCATGGATAAGCCCGCGGTAGACCGCATCGATGGCATACCCCCCGCCATCGCTATTGAACAAAAAAACACCATTCGCACCACACGTTCAACCGTAGGCACGCTCACCGAGCTAAACGATTACCTCAAAATCCTCTTTCCTCATCTAGCCAAGGCATATGACCCACGCACCGGTGAAGAAATATCCCCAGACACATCAGATAGTATTGTAGAGTGGTGCAACCGCACCTTAACAGACGACACCACCATGGTGCTATTCCCTGCCTATCTATCTGCAGATACCCCCACATCAGATATCCTTCCTCTGCTCAACCAACAAGGATACGTGCGCGTATGGCAAAAAGGCAAAATCATCCGCACCGATGATAAAAAAGCATCACTCAGTGGAACAAAAGATCTCTACGTCGTTCAAGACCGCATCAAAATCAGCAAAAGAAACCAAAACCGACTCAGGGAAGCACTTGAAAAAGCACTCAAAATAGGACGGGGGCACTGCGCTTTGTTAGATAATTCCAATAAACCTGTCCGGTTTTCTGAACATTGGATCAATCCTAAAACTGGCTTCACCTTACGCCCGCCAACAGCATCACTATTTTCCTTTAATTCTCCAGTCGGTGCCTGCAGCTCCTGCCGAGGATTTGGTAAGACAATAGGCACGGATCTTACGAAAGCGATCCCGGATCCTTCGCTTTCAATCAAACAAGGTTGTGTTCAACCTTTCACCACATCGAGAGGTGCTGAATGCCAGCGCGACTTATTACGTACAGCCCGACTGTCTAATATAGATATCAACACCCCCTACAGTGAACTTGAATCGCATGAGCGCCACTGGCTTCTAGAGGGAGAGCAAGACAACCCCGAAGATGCATGGGCAAACGGTGAGTGGTATGGGGTACGTGGGTTTTTTGACTGGCTAGAAAGCAAATCATATAAAATGCATGTCCGTGTCTTTCTCTCACGTTACCGCGCTTATACAGACTGCTCTGTGTGCCAAGGAACTCGCCTCCAGCCTCATGCATTGTGTTTTAAAATTGATGGAAAAACGCTCCCAGATCTCTGGCACATGCCCATCAACGAGTTACGGAATTGGTTTTCTAAAATACAACCTAACCAATCCAAGTTTAACAGCTCACTTGGTCATGCAATTACTGAAATCACATCACGTCTTCATTACCTATGCGAAGTCGGGCTCACCTATCTCACTCTAGACCGACCTGCTAATACCCTATCAGGGGGAGAAATAGAGAGAGTCAACCTCACGACTTGCTTGGGTGCAGCGCTAACCAACACCTTATTCGTGTTAGACGAGCCAACCGTCGGTCTACACCATAGGGATGTAGAACAACTCATCAACGTGATGCATGATCTCCGAGATAAAGGAAACACCGTGGTAGTGGTTGAACACGAGGAATCTGTCATGCGTTCTACCGACCATATCATTGATCTCGGCCCTGCTGCAGGTGAACAAGGTGGCAATATTGTGGCAGAGGTTTCTGGCCGCCAAGCACAGCAAAAAACTATTACCAAAAAGTTTCCTGATTCAAAAACACTTCCATTCCTATCTGGAAAAGTTCGCATTGAACCGCCAAAAAGTCGTAGATCAGGAAAACATTACCTAGAGATCACAGGAGCGAGCCAAAACAATATAAGCAACCTAGATATCGTGCTCCCTCTCGGTATCATCAACTGTCTTACAGGTGTCTCAGGGTCAGGAAAATCGACACTTGCCTATGATATTATCTACCTGAATCTGGCTAAACAACTTGACCTCGCAGCCACTGATGAGGCTGCGACTATCAAGTCACTTAATGGTGCAGAACATATCAGCACGGTGGAACTCATCGATCAATCGCCTCTCACCCGCACGCCACGCTCAACACCTGCCGTTCACTCCGGTGCATTCGATGCTATTAGGCAGCCCTTTTCTACCACTCCTGATGCCACCGCTCAGAACCTAACACCTGGGTATTTTTCTTTTAACTCAGGATCAGGGCGCTGCCAACGATGTCTCGGCAACGGCTATGAAAAAGTAGAAATGCAATTCCTATCTGATCTCTATATTACATGTCCAGAGTGCGAAGGTAAACGTTACACAACAAACGCACTCAAAATACATTACCGCGGCAAAAATATTGCGGAGATCTTGGCCATGACCATCACCGAAGCCGTGGAGATGGCGACCAGCATCGAAACCTCGTCCAAAGAACAACGTTTGCTTAAGAAAATCACCACTACCCTGCAGCCGCTGATCGATGTTGGACTCGGCTACCTGAGTCTCGGACAACCATTGAATACCCTATCCGGTGGAGAATCTCAGCGGCTCAAACTCTGTAAACTCCTAGCGAACAGCTCTAAATCTGATTCACGTCTCCTTATTCTCGATGAACCAACCACAGGTTTACATTTTGTTGATATCCAAAATCTTCTTAAAGTATTCCACCGCCTAACCGAAGCAGGGCATACTCTGTTAGTCATCGAACACAACCTTGACGTCATTCGCACAGCAGACCACATCATCGATCTTGGACCCGGGCCGGGTAAAGATGGCGGGAAAATCGTCTTCACTGGAACACCAGAAAAAATACTATCAAAAAAAACAGAAACTGCAAAAGCACTCAGATCCGCTCCAATAGCTAAAAAAACAACTCAGGGACATACCAGCATTAACTCTTCAAATTATTCTATCCAAATTTCCGGAGCAAGAGAGCATAACCTAAAAAATATCTCAGTGGACATACCGCGCGATGAACTCGTCGTTGTAACAGGGTTGTCTGGATCTGGGAAATCAACTCTCGCATTCGATATCGTTTTCGCTGAGGGACAGAGGCGCTTTCTTGATTCAATGTCACCCTATGCGCGACAGTTTGCTGGTCAGTTAGAAAAGCCTGATGTTGATCGTATTATTGGACTGCCGCCAACAGTGGCTATTGAGCAACGCGTCTCCAGAGGTGGGGGCAAATCCACCACAGGAACCATAACAGAAATTTATCATTTCCTTCGCCTGCTCTATGCTAAACTCGGCATCCAGCACTGCCCCAAATCAGGTGAACCCGTTGTTTCCCAGACTCCTGAAGCAATCAAAAAACAAATCAAAATACTTCATAAAAAAAATAAAAATTTACTCGTTCTCGCCCCTCTCATTAGAGCTCGCAAAGGATACCATACCGACGTAGCTGCCGCAGCTGCAAAAAAAGGAATCAAAGAATTATTAGTCGATGGATCACTCACAGAAACTGCAGACTTCCAGCCGCTAAAACGCTACCAGCCGCACGACATTTTTGCCGTTTGCCAATCCGTTGATCAGGCGTTGATTCTCGGCAAGGGTAACTGTAATGCTATTCCTTATTCACAAGCTACCAATTACCAATCACAAATACTCAGCTTCAACACTGCCCGTGTATCTGCTGTGACTGGAAAATCCTTCGAAGAGCCTGATCCACACCACTTTTCATTCAACTCACATCGTGGCTGGTGCCCTGAATGCCGTGGCTATGGCACAGTAGCGGCAAGCTTTGGGCGCTCTATCAAACCCGATCAATTTAACTCCGAACTCGAGGCCGAGATCCAAGAGGAACTCATCCACTCAAAACTCAAAACTGAAGGTTCATCGCTCCCATGCCCAAGTTGTAATGGAACTCGATTACGCGAAGAATCAAGGCACGTGCTAATTCACGGCTATCCTATCCACGCGATTAATCAACTGTCTGTTTTGAATGCTATCGAGGCTCTTGGAAAGTGGGCCTTTCACGGCAGGGAAAACATCATCGCCCGCGACATTCTTCCCGAAATTATTCAGCGACTCCATTTTCTTAATCATGTCGGTCTCGGATACCTTCAGCTTGATCGTTCAGCCGACACCCTCTCAGGCGGAGAGTCTCAGAGAATTCGACTTGCTGCGCAGCTCGGCAGCAATCTGAGGGGGGTTCTCTATGTGCTCGATGAACCAACCATAGGCTTGCACCCAAGAGACAATATCAAGTTACTCGATACTCTGGAATCTCTTAAAAACCGCGGTAATTCCCTACTAGTTGTTGAACATGATGATGAAACCATTTCGCGTGCAAACACACTGATTGAGCTAGGCCCAGGTGCAGGCACAGAGGGGGGTCAGATAATAAGTTCTAAACTTCAAAAGCCAAACATCGCGACAGAATATCATCGCAGGCCCTTGCCCAAGAGCACTTCGAAGAACGGCTGGCTTCGCGTAAACGGGTGCAGCGCAAACAATCTGAAGAGGATTGATGCCCGTATACCACTTGGTCGTCTGACAGTATTCACAGGAGTATCTGGCTGTGGAAAATCATCCCTCATGCGTGGCTGTCTCAACAAAGCCGCCAGCTCCAAGAACGATACCAAAAACATTGCCTACAAATCCATTAAAGGATTCGGAAATATTAAGCATTGCTTTGAAGTCGACCAAACCCCTATCGGTAAAACCTCTCGCTCCTGTCCAGCTACTTACGTCAAAATATTTGATACTATTCGCCAACTCTTCGCGCAATTACCTGATGCCCGAGTTCGCGGCTATACCGCATCACGCTTCTCTTTCAACAATACAGATGGGCAGTGCCCTGAGTGTAAAGGCAATGGCCAAATCAAATTAGAGATGGACTTCCTACCCACTACTTGGATTCCCTGCGAGGCATGCCACGAAATGCGCTACAACCAGCCAACTCTTGACGTCCGCTACAGTGGCAAAAATATCGGTGAAGTTCTCAAAATGAGTATTCGTGAAGCCGCTGAATTCTTCTCATCTCAACCAAAGCTCCATCGAACTCTGCAACTTCTGAACGATACCGGACTTGGTTACCTTCAACTCGGACAACCATCTCCAACTGTATCCGGCGGCGAGGCACAGCGCATTAAACTTGTATCAGAACTTACCAAAGGACGAAAAACCGTGCGTAAAGGGGCGGGTCAAAAAAACCACCTCTATCTGATTGAAGAACCGAGTATTGGGCTGCACCAGCAAGATGTAGATAAACTCATTATTGTTCTCCATCGCCTTGTAGACGAGGGTCACACCGTCGTAGTTATCGAGCACAACACTGCTATTATGGCACAAGCCGACTACATCATCGACATCGGCCCAGAAGCAGGAGAAAAAGGTGGCAAAATCGTTACTCAAGGAACTCCCGAACACGTTGCAAAGTCAAAAAATTCTCGTACTGCGTCATTTTTACAGCAACAACTACAAAACCAATAATCTCAACTCAGCAAGCACTCCTTCCGAGAGCTTAATGCGAGTGCTCCTTTGTTACTGATAGAGTATATTAGGGACTCTAAGAGCTCATAAAAATCATCCACCGCAAAACCATGAATACCATTTCTTTGATGGCTGGCTCATGTCTACCACTAACCTAACATGTCACCTAAAGAAAATGGCGAACTAAGAAGAAACTCTTTGGATGACATTCGACGACTACCATCAACTTGCATCTGATCCACACGCAATGCATTCTTCCCACAAGCAATAACAAGTTGGTCACCTACCGATAAGATCTCTCCATGCTTGCTTGTTCTATTGAAATAATCAATCACCTCGGTGTGCGGGAAAATTTTCAACCGCTTTTTTCGACCCTTATGCCTGCCTGATGTCTCAGTGAATACCGTGAATGTTCCCGGCCATGGATCATAGGCACATATACGCCGTTGGAGATGATCCGCAGGCAGCGACCAGTCAAGCTCCCCATCGCAGCGCATCAGCTTGGGAATATAACTCACTTGTGATTCATCTTGCTGTATGCGTGGCGCATTCCCACTGGCAACTAATTCGATAGCTTCTAAGAGCAATTCAGGTGATATTTCAGCAAGACGATCGTGCAACTCTCCTCCAGTTTCACTACCCCCAATGGCTATTTCTTTTTTGATGATGATATCGCCGGCATCAAGCGCCTTGATGACATGCATAACAGTAATTCCGGTGGTTGAATCTCCCGCATCAATTGCTGCCTGAATACAGGCTGCACCTCGGTATTTTGGCAGTAAAGAGGCATGTAGATTGATGAAAGCGAGCGGCGGGATATCGAGCAACTTCTGGCTAAGTATTTGGCCATATGCCATTACTACAACAATATCAGGCTTTAAATCAGATAACTTAGTTACAAATTCTTGATCCCGTGCATTCTTAGGTTGTATAACTTCAATCCCATACTCGATCGCTTTCTGTTTGATTCTTGGGGGCGTTAACACCTGTTTGCGACCCACAGGTTTATCAGGTTGGGTCACCAAAGCGATTAAACCATTACTTACCAAACCTAAAAAAGAAGGGATCGCGATATCTCCTGTTCCCATAAAAACAATACGCAGCTTGGACATGGCTTGTTGTTTAAACTCCTATCATTAAATACCAAGCCTGAATCACGATCATCATTAACATGCCCCACCCGCAAAAACTTTAAATTCTATTAACACAGATATTTTACAGCTAGATTATCTCACAATTTGTACGAAGATGTGTTACGTTACACCTACATAAGCATCACATCCTCATTTCGCCGAAACATTGGCTATTTTTTACTGTTAAATGCATATGCCCAACAAAACTACTATTCTTGCCATCATTACTCTAATTCTGGCTGTCGTGGCAGGATTCATGATTTCGGCAACTCAAGAGGGCGAGCGGTATCCTTATGTCACAAAAGTTGTAACGAATCCTATTGAAGAACCGCCACCAGAACCTAACAGATCGCTTACTCGCGCAGGTGCCCGCAGCAAAGACGGAGGACTTATCGGAGCGTTACCACCATTCGCACTGCCAAACGAACGTATTGCGGTGTTCAAGACAGAAAAGGACTACCGAAATTTCCTCGTAAGTTTGGGGGATCAGAATTTCAAGTTGTTGGGAGCATCTGATCGGTTACGCGCAATACACTTCGGTTTTAGCTCAGGAGCCAAAGTTGATGGGGTTGATGGTGCTGAAATTGGCTATAACTTCCTAGTAGCTATCCCGGCACCACCTGATGCATCTGCCCAAGCGGGGGCATCAGGCTTCGGCAGAAATGCACTAAGTTGGCTGGGAGTGAATGAAGATAACTCGCAATGGGGTAAGGGAGTCACGGTTGCTGTGCTTGATTCCGGAGTCAATAGTCACCTTGCACTGGATCAACAAAAGGGAAAGATCCAGCAGATTGCGTTAACTGAGCTGACGGCTGACTCACAGCTAGGTCACGGCACTGCGGTGGCATCAATCGTTTCAGGCGACCACCCGCTCACTCCAGGAGTCGCTCCAGCCTCTAATATTTTATCGGTCCGGATCACAAATGATTCGGGTAGCTCGGACTCTTTTACCCTCGCCGACGGAATCACTCAGGCCGTGGACGCTGGCGCAAAAGTCATTAACATCTCAATGGGCTCCTACGGTGACAGTAATATTGTTAGAAATGCTGTGGAATATGCACAATCGAACGGGGCGGTCATCGTCGCATCATCCGGAAACTCAGGGCTGGAAACAGTTGCCTATCCGGCGGCCTACGAGGGAGTCATTGCCGTGGGCGCGGTAGAGGCAAAGGGCGAACACCTAGACTTTTCCAACACTGGGGAGAACCTAGGCATCACCGCGCCAGGCTACTCTGTAAATGCAGCTTGGGGTGAGGAACAACTGACGCAGTTCTCTGGCACGTCTGCCAGCGCTCCCTTTATTAGCGGGGCCATTGCCGCCACCATGACGGAAAAAAACCTCACAGCCACACAAGCAGCTGACCTTGTGCTAAAAAATGCAAACGACTCCGGATTGCCCGGCACCGATGATGCCTACGGCACGGGTATTCTTGATTTAGGTCGGGTCATGAATAGCGGCATACCAGGAATTTACGATGCCGCCATAGCCAGCCAAGTGCTGGTGTCTCCCACAATCATCTCTCCCCTACCCCAGGTGTTGGTCACTGTACAAAATCGTGGCACTGAGACACTCATCAACTCCCCACTAACGATCAATAGCCCTTCCGGTACTCAATTAATCAATATCAGCAGCCTCGCACCAGGTGCTATTCAGACTTATCCCGTATCCGTCCTGCTGCCTAACAACGAAACTCAAGTAACCGTCAGCTCATCCGTGCAGACAACTGAGAGAGATAGCAACACGACAAATAACAACCGCAGCGATGGCTTTGTTCAGCAGGCCCCCTAATCCTCATCATCCGCTTTGTCCTTGAGTTCGGCAAGTACATCGGACATATCGCGAAGTTCCTCCCATACCTGTTCGCGGACATAAACGGGTGCCTCCTGACGCACAGCGAGCGCGAGACAATCACTTGGACGAGCATCGATTTCGACGACCTTACGTTCCATGATTTCGTTTTCGGCAGCCACATAGAGTCGGGCATAGAACACCTCTCCATCCACCTTGACAATAACTGCTTTCTCAACTCGCGCACCAAAAGCACCAAGCATCTGTGAAAAAAGATCATGCGTGAGTGGACGTGGCGGCTTAACACCAGACATCACCGCATTGATCGAGGCTCCGATGGTAGGCTCAATATAAAACACAATCACTTTCTCCCCATTACCAAGAAAAACGGCACAGCCTGCAGACGTGGGCATCAGTGCAACGGGTTCCACTCTTACATGATCTTTCATTTTCTGAGGTTTAGGGTTTACCGCCATTGGGCCGGTCAAGGAATCTACGTGAGACTTGTACGTATTTGTCTGCCCATTTTCTTATGCCTGCCTGTTCATCCAGCGACAGGGTTTTAACGATTTTGCCGGGACTTCCTAACACCAATGAGCCAGGCGGAATTTCCATTCCTCCGGTAACGAGTGTCTGAGCACCGATGATGCTGCGCTCGCCGATGATTGCTCCATCAAGTATACAGGCACCCATACCGACCAAAACTTCATCCTTAATCGTGCAGGCGTGCATGATAGCGCTGTGACCAATCGTGACTAATTCACCAACATAAACACCATAGTCATCCGAGAGATGTACACATGCATTGTCCTGCACATTGGAATTTGGCCCAATGACGATCTCATTGATATCTCCGCGTAATGTGGTGTTATACCAAATACTAGAGTTATTACCCACACTGACACGGCCAATAAGATCAGCACTTGCAGCCACGTATGCCGAGTCGTGGATTTGTGGGCTATACTCGCCAAATGTCTCAATCGCCATGAATTTAAGCATAGTGAAGTTTTCACAAGTTGCAATCCCCCGCATGCTGTGGCACACTTTTATCATGCTGTAAAACACTGCAGCACACGTCACTCATATCTTCCATGCAGAAATTTTACATGCTAATCGCACTCATTGTGTTTTGCTATGCTCTCAGAGCCTGCAGAACCGCTTGGCTACGAAAGACGGGTGCACTTTTGATGCTATTATCCTCTGGGCTGTGTATTTATTTCTTAACCGATGTTATATTATGGGGTCTGCTCGCAATGCTGGCGTGGTTTTTTCTGCCATGGGTGGAACTCCTCACCCGTATTCGCAAGTTGCGTATGCCTGTGGAAAACAAACTGCAGGATAGGATGCGCACCAGCCATACGGCCTTCCCAAGTGCCAGCAAGCATCTGCAAAATTTGGAATACCTCGGATACGAGCACATCCACGACTGTGGCTGGAACCTTGGTGGTATGGAGCAAGTCTACCAGCTGTTCTGGAATGCAGAAACAAGATCAGTCGTCTCTCTCTGTTTGTGTGAGCAGTCAAATGTTACCTTTTCCTATCTTACAGTGACCTCACGCGATATCACCAACGGTGTCTGGCGTACGACCAACTTCCCATTTTCACCGACCCTTAAGCCCAACCCAGGCGTCCACTGGAATCAGATCAGTTGCGCAAATGAATGCGCAATCAATTTACTGAAAAGTCACTGCCATTTCCTACTCAAACAAGGTTTTGTAGATGACGATCTTGCTATCCCAGACCCTGATCATCTGGAGCAAGAAATCGAGCACGAAATGAAGCGCCAGATTGACCACAACCTGCAACGTGGAGTCATAAGTCTAACAGGCGACGGAAATTTCCGCTACACGATCCGAGGGCTGTTTTTCTTATGGCGCCAGTTTGTGCGCGATATGATCAGACTTTGTTGATAGGGGAAATTTCCCAGATGTAAAAAGTGCATACGATATAACAATATCTGGGATTTATATCGTGCAGCTGGGCTTAACTTAGGTATACATTTTATTGTAATACTCGTCCGCCATGCGGTTAGAGTCAAAGAAAGGTACAACATCATTCATGCTATTGAGGACAAGTTGCCACCAGTCGTCTGGACGATCATAGTAAGTAGGTAATACTTCAGTTTCTAGCACCTGATAATAACCTAACATATCATAGTGGTCACGCGCCTCTTCGGAGAGGTTTGGATCAGCTTCAGGTATGAGATAAGAATTATAACCATGCTGGGAAAACTCACAAACCCAACCATCGTAAGTAGAGAAGTTGACACTCGCGTTCATTGCTGCGGTCATGCCAGATGTGCCAGATGCCTCGCGTGTGACCACCGGGTTGTTAAGCCACATGTCTGAACCATCTTTGAGTAACTTAGATAACGAAAGCTCATACCCCACAAGAACAGCCGCGTTGGAATACTTTTTAGTCAAATTAATCAGCTTATTAAACATATCGACGGCGCCATAATCTTTGGGGAAAGGTTTTCCTGCCCAGATAATCTGCACCGGGCGCTCAGAATCGTTCAACATTTCCTCGAATTTTTCGATGTCGCGAGCGATCAAATCGGCTCGTTTGTAGCCAGCAAAACGACGTGCCCACACGATCGTAAGGTAGTCCGGATCGAATAATCGACCGGTTTGGTCAGCAACTTCCTTGAATAAGAGTTTTTTCAATTCACGCTTACGTGTGGCAAGGGCTTTCTTATCGCTGGCACCTCGAGCAGCCTCTAACTGCCTATCGACCCAGTATTTTTTGTTTTGTGCATTGGTGACATGATCAATCTCACAGATTCCATCATATCCTTTCCACATATTGCGTGAAACCTCACCATGCAGCTTGGACACTGCATTGGACTTATGGCTGAGACGAAGGGCAGCAAGCGAATGGTTAAATTCATCACCCTCTGTACTGCAGACTTCTCGTGCCTCATCTATAGATAGGCCGTTGAAAAATGTGAAGCGGTGTAGCAACTCAAAATCAGATTTCTCATTACCTGCCTCGACGGGCGTGTGAGTGGTGAATACGAAACGCTTTTTCACCTCATCGAGGTTACCATATTTCCCATAAACATGGAATGCCGCGGACAGGGCGTGCGCCTCATTCAGATGCCAAACGTCTGGGTCCACGCCCAGCTCATCGAGAAGTTTCGCCCCACCAACTCCCAACAAGATATACTGAGCAATACGAGTGAGAACATCGGAATCATAGAGGCGATGAGAAATCGTACGAGACATGTGATCGTTTTCATCAACATCGGTCGTCAGTAAAAACATGGGAGCAGATCCGAAGGTATCTGCAGGTAAATACATCACCTTTACCCACACGTCATGGTCGTGAATTTTTATCGTGTATTTGATGCCGGTTTCCTTCAGGAAATGGTAATTTTTCTTACGTTGCTGCACAGCCATCTCACGGTTCTCCCCACGTGCCTGATTGTAGTAACCATAAGTCCAAAGGATGCCTATGCCGATTAGGTTCTGTTTGAGATCATAAGCACTACGCATGTGCGAACCCGCGAGGAAGCCAAGTCCGCCAGAGTAGATCTTAAGCGTTTGGTCAATCGCAAATTCTGAGCTAAAATAGGCAACACTCGTAGAATACTGAGGATCGATCTCGTAGGGATGTTTGTAGGGCTCTGGTAAAAAACTCATGAAGTGGGTATTTGGGTGAAATGTGAATTGGATATTTACGGGGTTTGGATAGTGGCGGCACCGGCTTTAGCCAAGGTGCTTTTGTGTCTTATTCATACTTGTGTTACCCTTTCATACAAGGAAGGTTAAACACATTGTGAGTCATTGTGAAAAATTCCCTATGGGTAAGTGGCACTGATGCGTCCGATCAAGTCACTCACCTTCATCTATGTAGTGCTAATGCTCATCGCTGTCTCTTACTCAGACCCGCTCACCCACCAGCAACCCGCAGCTGGATACACAGAAGAACGCGATGGAGCAGGTCATAATGATCTCTATATTATCGCAGGCGATGAAATTCTGGAAACTATCGCACGCTTCCGCAACGGGCAT
>JABHEX010000096.1 GCA_018676385.1 Akkermansiaceae bacterium | reverse complement strand
GAGACCACCTATGTTACGCAATCTCAGTTGGCGGGCAACCTCTTGAGCCGCTTCGACATTTGTTTCTAGGAGCATTTTATCGACATCTTTAGATCCCTTATTGCGACCTGTATTAACGTCGACGGTGATCATGGCTTCGGTCTCATCAATCACGAGGTAACCACCGCACTTGAGCCATACTTGCCGTGAGAATGCCTCATCAATTTGTTTCTGCAGGTTGAGTTTTTCAAAAATTGACTGACGGGATGGAAGGTGGTGAATACGGCGTTTTGCTCTACGTGAAATACGCCCTGCGATTTCGCGCATCTCATTGGTTGTATTCTCATTGTCGCAGATAACTTGGCCTACGTTATCAGTAAGAAAACTGCGCACACTACGCTCAATGAGACCTGGTTCGCGGAAGCAGCAGACTGGCGCCTTTTGGTTGATGCGTTTATCTTCAACCGCGTACCATTGCTCTAACAAAATAGCAAGATCACGCACGAAATGGCGTGCGCGTTGGCCAGTAGCGACAGTGCGCATGATGATGCCCATGCCTTCAGGGACCTGAAGTTTTTGCATAATACGGCGTAGCCGCTGACGTTCTTTTGGATCGTCTACCTTACGAGAGATTCCAAATTGGTCAGAGTAGGGCATTAATACGAGGTAGCGACCAGCCATTGAGATATTCGTTGTAACGCGAGGGCCCTTATTTCCAATGGGACCTTTAGATACTTGAATCATAATTTCAGACCCTTGGGGATAAATGCTGGGTATATCCTTTGAAGTGATACGCTTTTGTTTTTTCTTCTTTTTTTTCTGCCCCTCACGTTGAATTTCCTCGAGGCCGTTATCTAGCGCTGCCGGAATGGCATCCCAGAAGTGAAGAAATGCATTTTTTTCTAGGCCTATATCAACAAACATGGCTTTCAAGCCAGGTTCGATATTTTTAACAGTGCCTTTGAAAATACCGCCCACGATATTGAGATCGCCTTCACGTTCCAGATTGTATTCTTCTAGGGAGCCCTCCTCGATGAGAGCAACGCGGCGTTCGAGTTTTTCTGAGTTGATGACGAGTGAAGTGCCTTGCATGGGCGTGGTGTTTTCAATGCCAAGAGCTTTTTTGATACGTTTAATCATTTTTTTAAGTAGTTAGTAGATAGTAGAGAGTTGTTATTGGGGGAAGTTTATTATTCTTCAATGATGATTGCCTTTGGGGCTGTGGAGCCCTCTTCGTCGATCGGTTGTCGGATGGTAGGTTTAGGTAAGCGAGGTCGGATCATTACTGGGGCAGGGGAAGTAGTTGTGATATTCTCAATCTCATTGCCAGTTTCTCCGTTGTCTTCGAAAGTAATGTTGAGCAAGTTATCTTGATCGGTCAGTTCCACTTCTTTTCGTACTAGGAAATCACCGTTGTATTCTGTCATTTTAACGAGTGGAAGTTCTCGGCCTTCGTCACGCGCGAATAAGCCGCGCATGATCAGATGAACGAGTGGGCCAGCGACAGCGCCGCCGGATTCACCTTGTTTTACGGCAACTACAACGACGTAGCGTGGACGATCATACGGAGCGAAAGCGACGGTCCATGCGTCGTTTGACTTGATTCCCATATCAGTTGTTTGAGCGGTTCCTGTCTTGGCGCACACAGCTCTGTTTTTTACGGCAGCACGGCGTGCGGTACCGCCTAATTTGTTGGCTGCAAGAAACATGCCATTACGAATTCGCTCAACGTGAACGGTCTTGAGGCCTTCTTGGAGCAAGTTCACTTTTAGGTTTGGTTGGTTTTGTACGACAACGCCATTGTGCGGATGAATGACTCGTTTGACGATACGTGGTTTGTAATATTGCCCGCGATTAGCAATAGCTCCAACCAGCGCTGCCATTTGTAGTGGGCTGGCGGCGCTGTCCGACTGTCCGATGGACATCATGCCGGTGATAGCTGGAGTGACGGCAGAACCTGGGTGAAGCTGTTGTTTCCAGAATCGATTTCCAGGAATAAACCCTGAAGATTCAGAGGGTAATTCAATGCCGGTCTTGAGCCCCAGCCCGAGGAGCTGGAACGAGCTTAACATTTTTTTACTACCGATTTTATTGGCGATTTCCATGAAGTAGCAGTTGCACGATCGCTGAATTGCTTCCTGCAGGTCTAGACGTCCATGGCCACTGCGTTTCCAGCAGCGAATCTTGACGTTTCCGTATGCTACGTATCCTGAACAGTCTTCATGATCAAATGCGTGACCATGGATAGCAGCTGCGATTGCAGTGGGGAGCTTAAAAGTGGATCCGGGGGTGAAATTGTTGATTGCTTTGTTCACCAATGGATGTGCACGATTGGAGGTATAATTTTTCCATGCTTCGGGATCGATGCTGGGGACGAAATAGCTTGGAGTGAAGTCTGGAACAGATGCCATGGCGAGAACCTCGCCTGTATTCGGGTTTAGCACGACGGCGGCGGCACGGCCTACACGGCGCAGTGTATTTTCTACTAAGCATTGAACGTGGGAATCAATGGTGAGCTCAACGCGTGAGCCAACGTCGGGTTTGATATAGTCGACCATACTTAGAATCTTACCTTTTTCGTTTTTGAGTATGGTTTTGATGCCCTCGGAGCCGGTAAGGTGTGAATTCATTGTGGCTTCAACGCCTGCGATACCCTTGCCATCGCCTGTGTAGTGTTTGAACTTACGTTTCGCATCATCGGGTATATCTCCCTTTTCCCATTGTTTGACATACCCAAGAATGTGCGAAGCGAGGGAGCCATAAAGGTATTCACGCCTGGGACTGATACGGATATTTACGCCAGCAAGCTCGAGATTGTGTTCTGCGAAATGAGCGAATTGATCGTAGCTTAAATTATCGCGAAAGGTGAATGGGACTAGGCCACCGTGGGTGATGTAATGAGTATTTAAGGCATTTGAACTATATTTGTTGTCTAGCCCATGGATGGCGAGTCTTGGGCGAACCCAAATGTTGACAATTTCGTGGGTTTTAAGTTGGCGAAACTGCTTAACCTGGGGGTCGTCTTTACCTCTGGTCTCGATGAGGTGGCGTTTATAGTCGTTACGAATCTCCTCCAAGTTGAATACGACCTCGTGATTACGTTGATTTCTTGCAAGCGTGATGCCGTTACGATCTGTGATGTCACCTCGAATACCTGGTTCGCGAATAGTGACCGTGTAGTTTGATGGAACCTGTCGCAGGAATTCTGAGCGTTCTTTTATCTGGTATTGATACAGCCGCGACAACAACGCACCGAACCCGACAAGGATGATGGCGGTGAGGAGGTATAGTCTTAGGCGGTAGCGTGGTTCCATGTTGGAAGATAGTTAGTCGATATAGCGGTGCTCTTTTTTTAGACCAGTATACCGGATGGTATGATGACATGCAGACGCGAGTTGGAAAATTAGCCAGAAGATGAAGGGTGAGAAAAGCATGGTGAGTGCACTCGTGAGGTAGATTCTGTAGAATGCAGCGCGCGGGAATACAAAGTCGCCACGAACAAGGTTAATGAGAAGAAACTCAGCAAACAGATAGAAAAAAATGGCAATCCCAGCTAACAGAGAGGATATATGCCATTTCCCTCTTTTGAAAAGAGGTTGGATCCCCTGCATGAGCAGGCCCATCATGGCATAAAGAATAATGCTGTAACCAAAGCGTAGATTCTCGACCGGGCTCGTATAAATTTCTATATCGCCGCCTGATGGCCCGAGTGCATTTTGTGCATCCCATAAGAAGCCACAGATGAACGCAAGCATTAGCATACTGGCAAAATTTACGCTGACTGCTGCACAGAGAAAAACGAGAGGGAGGATAAGAACACGTGCACCATGTAAGCCCCCGATGGAGGGAAGAAACTGCTGCAGCATACACGCGGCAAGGATCAAGAGAGTAATACTGATGATATATTTGATCATGGATTCGCCTTGCTTGCTTGTGACTCTGGTGAGTCAGGGATTTTTACGAACACAGTGTGTAGTGTTGCAAAGTCCACCGCAGGCTTGACGAGTGCTTCTCCATGCAAGGGTCCGGGTTCGAACGACTTGATTTCACCAAGAAGAATGTCAGGAGGAAAGAGCCCCCCTCGACCCGTCGTGAAGACGAGCATGCCGGGTTCAATAGTGGCGTCTTTACTGAGGAAACGAAGCTTAAGTGACGGATTGTCGCCTGTAAGTCCACGTTGCCCGCTGAGGATGCCTACTTCCGGAGTGCCATCAACTTTCGCTGAAACTTGGCAACTTTCGTCTGTAAGTAGGATCACGGTGGATGTGTTTGCAGATGGTGCATCGACTTTACCCACAAGCCCCTCGGGGGAGAGGACTGGGAGCTGGACGCCAATGCCCTGTTGTTCGCCGCGATCAATCGTGACGGTGTGCCACCAGGTTGAAGGCTGACGGCGGATGATTTTAGTAGCTAGCACCTTAAAGGGCGTGAGCTGCTGAAATTTGAGAGCTTGTCGGAGTTGAGCAATTTCTAACTCGAGCTTGCGAAGGTGAGCTACCTCCACACGTTTTTCATCGAGCTCTTCTTTAGCGAGGTTGTATTTGGTTTCCCATGCCTTGGAATGTTCGACTTCGTCAATGAATGCGGATGCTTTTTTCTCAATGCTCGAGCCGCCTTTCAGGAAGGGGCTGATGACAGCGTAGTATGAATTCTGAATACTGCGGACAGTGCCCTCACTGCGTGTGAGTGCCCATGCTGCACCTGCGATAAATAGCAGGAGTGTTATCAAATTCAGCGGCTTCATGATGTTCTGAGCTTGAGAATGTTACTACTAAAAGCTCAACTACTACTACTTGTTGTGCTAGCTACACGGCGTAGGAATGATATTTCACTGAGAACTTTTCCAGCCCCCTCAGCAACTGCACTTAGGGGGTCCTCGGCGACGTGAACTGGCAGCCCTGTCTCCTCTCGTAAAAGCTTGTCGAGTCCGCGTAAGAGTGCGCCCCCGCCTGCTAATACGATACCGCGGTCAACTAGATCAGCAGCCAGCTCTGGCGGGCAGCGTTCAAGGGTTGTGCGGACAGCATCTACGATGGTAGTGAGTGGGTCACTCATGGCATCGCGAATTTCCTGAGATGTGATGGTGATGGTTTTTGGTAGACCCGCGACGAGATCCCTGCCCTTGACCTCCATGCTCGTTTCCTTGGGTAGGGGAGCGGCGGAGCCGAGGCGGATCTTGATTTCCTCGGCGGTACGTTCGCCGATCATAAGATTATAGGCACGCTTCATATACTGCACAATCGATTCGTCTAAGTCGTCACCTGCAGTTCTAACGCTTCTGCTGTAAACGATGCCTGATAGAGAAATGAGAGCAACCTCGGTCGTGCCGCCACCTATATCTACAACCATGTTACCTGCTGCATCTTGAACGGGGAGGCCAACCCCAATGGCTGCAGCCATTGGCTCTTCTATGAGATAAACTTCGCGAGCACCAGCCTGCTCGGCAGATTCTCTTACGGCTCTTCGCTCTACTTCTGTGATGCCAGATGGCACAGCGATTACTACACGCGGGTTGGACCGGCGTCGGCCGTTGTTCACCTTGCGAATAAAATGGCGAAGCATGGCCTCGGTGACCTCGAAGTCGGCAATGACACCGTCTCTCAGTGGGCGAATAGCTACAATGTTTCCCGGGGTGCGGCCGAGCATGCGCTTGGCGTCGTCCCCGACTGCAAGCACCTCGTTGGTGCCAGAATTGATAGCGACCACTGAGGGTTCGCGTAAAACGATACCGTGATCTTTGACGTAAACTAGGGTGTTAGCGGTGCCGAGGTCGATTCCGATATCATTGGATCGGAGTGAAAAGAATTTCTTGAACATGAAATGAAAATTTGGGTTAAAAAGTTAAATGTGAATAAGTTAAATAAATTGAGAATTCGTCTTACCTGAGAGCCGATTGCAACAGCTCACGGGGCTCGTCAATAAGATGAGTTTGACGTGTCAGTGTGACGCGGCCAATGACTATTTAGTGCTGGACGCGATTGGTCAAGGCGTAACACACGGAAAGCGTTGAAAAACAGGGGCTTGGCTTAGATATCCCCACTTAGCTGTGATGATTTCTAGCTGAGCTTCAATCGCTCGTCATTTTTCAAGATTTCACCCAATTCTTTCCATCCATCGGGGGTTTGTATATTGAATGTGTGAAGGTAGAGCGAGACAAGTGCTGGATCGTTTTTTTCCAGTAGGGCATCTACGGCAGTTTTTAGTTTGCCGGCATCCAGAGTCTCGGGAAGGACACCTTCGACTTGGCCTTTGCCATCATGTGGGATTTCCATGGAGTCACAGAAGATCACTAACATGCTTTCCTGACCTTTCATGAAATAAACCTGCAGGAGGTGCTCACCGATCATGTCGCTGGTTTTAAGCTGGAGAGTTTTGTGCATCCACTCGATTTGATCGGCAACAGGCTTTTTCTGTAAAAAAGCGAGTCTCAGCTTTCGGTTTGTGGCGAGGCTGTTGAGTGCGGTTTTGTAGAGGTTGCGGTCTTCGTTACGATACCATTGAAACATATCTTGAACGATCGATGGCTTGATGTTTTGAAAGAGTTCGTATGCGTGCATAGGGTGAAGAGGTAAGATAAAAGAGATAAGATAAAAGGCTAAATATACTTTACGGAGTGCTTTTTGCTTAGGCGGAGAATATCGCCAGCTGCTGGGCTAACGGCAGCCATTGGATCGGTAAGTTTTTCGCCGTTAAGTTGGACTGCTCCGGTAGTGATGAACTGTTTGCGTAGCTCGCCGTTTGATTTTTTCAGGTTGAATCCTGCTTCAAAGGCGTGGGCTGCGAGAGTAAGCACGTTAGCAGCTGCCGGGATGTCAGTGAGATTGATGTCAGTGGCGCCAGCCGCGGTGTCGCGTTTTGAGAAGCGAGCTTCCCATGTCATGCGCGCTTCGATAGCGGATTGCTCGTCGTGGTAACGTGCGGTGATTTTTGTAGAGAGCTGTTTTTTCGCCTCCATAGGGTGTAGCTGGCTGTTGCGTTCTTGACCTAAAAGAAGCGTGTAGTAGCGATCCATTAGGTCGTCGGAAATCGACATGAGCTTGCCGAACATCTCTACGGGATTCTCGTTCACACCGACGTAGTTATGTGCGGATTTTGACATCTTTTTCACTCCGTCAAGCCCCTCAAGTAGAGGCATGCAGATGATGGACTGCTGATGCTGTCCTTCTTCCTTTTGAAGGTCGCGACCTACGAGCATGTTGAATAACTGGTCGGTTCCACCGATTTCGACATCGGACTGAAGCTCGACAGAATCCCAGCCTTGCATGATTGGGTATTGGAGTTCGTGGAGACGAACTTCCTTGGAGTCTGCGACGCGCTCCTTGAAGTCTTCACGCTGAAGCATTTGTTGTAAAGTTACCTGTGCATTGAGCCTGAGGATCTGCTCGTAGTTCATCTTACGGAACCAATCGCCATTGAAAATAATTTCTGTTTTTTCTCGGTCAAGCACCTTGAAGGCCTGTTCAGTATAGGTTTCGGCATTTTTCAGGACCTCATCTCTGGTGAGCGGAGGGCGAGCTGTGCTGCGGCCAGTGGGATCGCCAACAGTGGCGGTAAAATCACCGATAAGCAAGATGGCGTGGTGGCCTAGCTCTTGGAACTGGCGTAGTTTTTCCAGTGGGACCGTGTGGCCAAGGTGGATGTCAGGAGCGGTAGGGTCGACTCCGAACTTGATTCGTAAGGGACGTCCTAAATCAAGTTTTTTCTGCAGTTCACTCTCGCTCAGAACTTTGGCGGTTCCTGCGATCAATTGTTTGAGGGCTTCTGCAGAGCTGGGCAAGCGTTCACACATGGCGCGCGGAGATTGGAGTGATCAAGGGCGAGTGTCGAGCCGGAAGATGGTGCTTTACGTATGTTTATCAGATAATCTATGGTGCAGTTATGTCTAGCGAATCGATGTCACCCTACCAAGCGCCTACTTCTGATACACAGGGAAACGAGCCTATGAATGTGGGCACGAGTCCAATCCCAAAGGTTTTTGGAATTCTTCATTTGGTATTTGGAGGACTTGGTATTGTGTTTGGCTTGTTTGCAATTGTAGGCGCGGCATTTACCGATAAAATACAGGAATTACAGTATTCTGGCTATCCTGATGAAATGAGGGACCGCATGATGAGTGCCATGCAGCCCGTCTATGAGACTCAAAAATGGGATGTGATTTCTTCCTTTTTTTCAATTGTACTTGCTGTGCTGATGATTTGTGCGGGCTTAAAACTAGTTAAATACCGGCGCCGCGGATTGAAGATCTCGAATATTTACAGTGCTTTGTCTGTTATTCATAAACTGATAGCTATCGGAATTGTGGTGGTAATTAAAAACCCAGCAATGCAGGAGGTGGGTAAGCGGCTCGAAGAAATCGGAGGTGAACAAGCTTCTGCGATGGGTATGATGACTGGGCCTGTTGCCGTTGTCATTGGTGTTGGAACAGCCATTGTTATGTCGATTTATCCTATTCTTAGTTTCTTTTTGCTGAATAGGATACAATCGAGAGGCTCGCTGTCTTAATGTGCTGTTTTTTTGAGAATTAGGTTAATTTTTAACTTTGCATTTTTGAGCAATTCCCTTATTCCCACGCCCACAACGCACCTACATTGGTCGTCGTGTTTATAATTGATGGTGACTGTAGCTCAGTGGTAGAGCCCCGGATTGTGATTCCGGTTGTCGCGGGTTCGATCCCCGTCAGTCACCCCACTATCTTTTTTGTCTTAGGGCTTTTAATGATTATAAGACCGTTGATATGATCAACCCAGATAAGATTTATCATTTATGCTGGAGGATATCATAGGTTACAAATTTAGGAATTCGCTTCTTATGGCGGAGGCTCTTACTCACCCTAGTCTGGCGTATGAGACGCAAAGGCCTCATTTCGATAACCAAAGGTTGGAATTTCTTGGTGATGCAGTGATTCAGTTGCATTTGACACAGCGGTTATATCTGATGTTCCCGAGGTTTTCTGAGGGCAGGCTTACAAAGTTGCGTGCCCGACTCGTATCAGGAGATGCATTATGTAAGTTTGCTAAAGATATTGGACTGGGTGAATACGTCATGATGGGTAAGGGGGAGGAAGCTACAGGAGGTAAAACACGAACTTCGACACTGGCAGATGCCTTCGAATCATTAATTGGTGCTGTTTATCTCGATGGTGGGTTGGATGCCGCTGGTGATGTGATTGATAAGGTCTGTGAGAAATGGATTGATCAAATTGTTGCCTCGCCAGAAGAAAAAAACCCAAAAGGTGAGCTCCAAGAAAAACTTCAGGCACTCGCTCCCAAGGGGCCTGAGTATATCGTGATTGATGAGAGTGGCCCAGATCACCAGAAAAGTTTTAAGGTCAAGGTCGTATGGCTGGGCCGTAAACTCGGCGAAGGTGAGGGGAATAGTAAAAAAGATGCTGAAACTAAAGCGGCGTGTGAGGCGCTCAGCGCTGGCGTATGGGAAAAGTAATTTCTCATAGATGAACCTATCCACGTATTAGTGTAAGCACAGCTACTTCGCTGGCTCCATTTTCTAATAAAACAACTGCGCATTCGTTAGCTGTTGATCCGGTGGTAAGCACGTCATCAACGAGAATCACCATTCTGTTAGAAATGAGTGCTTTCCCATTCCGTCTTAACTGGAACGCTCCATTGAGGTTTTGCAGCCTTTTTTTTCGATTATAACGCGTTTGGGTTTCGGTGTTTCGAGTGCGCTTTAGAATGTTTGCCCACGGCATACCTACCTGGCGGGCGAGATGTTTTACGATCTCCTCTGACTGATTGAATCGCCGTTTGCGTTGCCTTAACCAATGAAGTGGTACTGGAACCAAGATGCCGTTTTTCAAAAATGGGAGAAACCGAGAGTCTCCAAGGGCTAGACTTGTTAGTGTAGCGAGGTTTTCTGCTAGGTGTATTTGTCTGCTATATTTAAAATCATGAATGAGCTGGCGTGATGATTTGTCGCCGCGATAAGCCGCCCTGGCAAAATTGAATGAAAAATTAAGCCCGTGGCAGTTATTGCATGTGAACTGGCTGTCTATGTCGCCGTCAAAGCATTCGCCGCATTGTGAGCACAGCGGCGCCTCAACGGGTACAAGTTTTCCGAGGCATACGTTACAAAGACTTTTACCATAACTCAGCTGGGTTGAGCATACTTGGCAGTATGCAGGGTATATAAAGTCGAGAATTCTGGCGACTATAGGGATCAATTGAAATAGTGAGTTTAATGTTTGATTGAGGAAACCGAAAAACGTTGGCTTGTTCGGGCATCGAGCTTGTTGAGCTATAAATTTGCATCCAGTAGTTTAATGCTACGTTAGTATTAGAATAAAAAATATGATTGGGAAATAATCGATTAAATTTTGGTCTAACTCATAGGCGACAGCTTGTGACTGTTGTTAGTAAATGATGACACAGTCGCAAACGATATTTTTCTCCAAAATTTTACAGTTGGGTTAACGGCAGTGCGCATGATCGTAGTGTTCGATTAAATAATTAGTTTGAGTCAGTGGGGTCATGAAAAGATTATGATTACTGTGTTGTCATCGAGCGGCGTTTGGCGCTTCATTATGCCAAGAACGATAATATTTTTTTAGGATTCGATTGTTCATTTTCACTGATCATGGCATAGAATATTGGCATGCAGAAACACCAGTGGCGTGAAGATAGTGAGGACGGTAAGATGGTTTACCGAGCAACCTACCATGCTGGAGAGTGGAAATTATATTCTCAGCTGATTGAAGATGAGTCGTGGCATCATTACGAACCTATTCCTGAGGAACTCTTGCTCAAGCTGCGCAATGTTATGTGGAATAAATATCAGCGTGGTCGCTGCCCACATAAACTGGTGACCAAAATTGATAACATGCTCAAAAAAGACTGATGATATTTCTCGCGATATCTTGTCTGTCGAGATTCACATGGAGTAGATTTTTTCTAATGCAGCTTGGTGACCTGAATCCTTTTAGATTCGGATGATTTGTTTGCTTATATCCAGCTGTTGTTGGCTCGAGGTTGTGGGGGTAGGCATCTGATATCAATCATCTGTTAGGTCGGGTCGATTCTTGCGTGTGCGCTGCAGTGCATTTTCTTTTTTCCATGCTTCAATCTTGCGGTGATCGCCGCTGAGTAATACCTCAGGGACTTGCATGCCTCGGAATAGGTTAGGCTTCGTATAAGCTGGAGCTTCTAACATATTAGGATTGGAGAACGATTCATCGACGGACGATCGTGCATCGTTCAGAGCGCCGGGGAGTAGACGTGTAATGGCATCCGCTATCACGGCAGCGGCAATGGCGCCATTGGTTAATACGTAGTCGCCAATGGATATTTCCTCATCTACCAGTTCTTCAATCACTCGGTGATCTACGCCTTCGTAGTGCCCACAGAGAATGATCAAATGTTCCTCTTTGCACAAACGCATGGCGTCCACTTGTTTAAATGGTTTCCCCTGAGGGGTCATCAACAGGACTGTTGTGGATTCTTTTTTCAGTTCCTCAACTGCTGCAAAAATCGGCTCGGGTTTCAGCAGCATCCCTTGACCGCCGCCGCAGAGATATTCATCTGTTTTACGGTGCTTGCCCGTCGCCCAATCACGTAATTGGTGCGCCTCTATTTCAGCAATTCCAGCCTCTCGGGCACGTTTGATGATGCTTTCGCTCAGGGGAGCCAGGGCGATTTCTGGGAACAAAGTGACGATATCGATGCGCATGAAGAAAGTTTGAGGTTTCAAGTTTGAAGTTTGAAGTTTATTCGTAAAGCGCTAAAGCTTCGTCAGTGAGTCAGTCCATTTACATTATTGCGGGTGAAGTCAGTGGGGATACCCATGGTGCTTGTCTCATGGAGTCCCTGCAAGAATTAGTTCCTGAGGTGAATTTCCTGGGTGTTGGTGGGCCAGACATGCGTCGAATTGGCGGAGAAAACATGACTGACTGGGTAGAGGACGCTGCAGTGATGGGTTTTGTAGAAGTAATTAAACACTACAAGTGGTTTAAGGCGCGGTTCACTGAAATGCTTAAAGATGCCATTGCTGCTGATCCTGACGTGCTCGTATTGATCGATTATCCAGGATTCAATCTGCGTTTTGCCGATGCCATAAGACAGAGGCTGCCGGCAATAAAGATAGTTTACTACATTAGCCCGCAAGTGTGGGCATGGAATAAGGGACGTATTACAAAGATGGCTAAGACGCTTGATCTGATGCTGTGCATTTTCCCCTTCGAAAAAGAAATTTTTGAATCTGCTGGTCTGCGAACCGTGTTTACTGGTCACCCTCTCGTTGATGAGCTGGAGAGAAAAAAAGAGAATGTTGTGCGATCGGAAAACTTAATTGGGTTATTCGCGGGTAGTCGTGAACGTGAGGTGGCTCGTTTGTTTCCAATGATGGTGGAAACCGCACGAAGAATTCACTCGCATCATCCGCATGTGCGTTTCGAGGCAGCCGCCGTATCAGAAAAATTGGAACTAG
>JABHEX010000095.1 GCA_018676385.1 Akkermansiaceae bacterium | reverse complement strand
CATACATGAAAGATCGTCCTAGGAAGGTGAACTCAGCACCACTTGCCATGGTGCAAGCAACGTCTGATCCTGAGCGGATGCCGCTGTCCATCATGATCGTGGTCTTACCCTTAAACTCCTTCGCAATCTCAGCGAGAGGTTTGATGGTCGATTGGCCAGCATCGAGTTGACGACCACCGTGGTTGGATACAATCACGCCATCCACTCCGAGACTCACCGCTTTTTCCATATCTTCACATGTGGCTACGCCTTTAAGCACGAGCTTACCCTGCCATTTATCGCGGATCGCCTTGATACGATCCTCACTTAGCCTTCCGGAAAAAGTCTTATTCATAAACTCGCCGAGGTGCTTCATGTTGAGCCCTTTCGGGATGTAAGGCTTCATCGTTTTAAACTCGGGAATACCAGCGAAGAGACTTGTGATCGACCACGTGGGGCTGGTGCACATTTGGAAAATATTGCGCAGGCTCATACGCGGAGGGATCGATAGTCCATTCTTAATCTCCTTCGGTCGGTAAGCAAATGTTGGTGTATCACCAAGGATCACCAGCACGGGGACTTCCGCTTCGGCAGCTCGCGTGAGCAACTTATCGCGCATCTCCTCCTCCGCCGGATGATAAAGTTGAAACCATGCCTCACCCTCGGTGAGCTCGGCAACTTTCTCGATACTCGCCGTCCCTACCGTACTCAAAATAAAGGGAATGTTGTGCTTATGTGATGCCTCTGCAAGAATCTCTGTTGCCCGTGGCCACATCAAACCCTGTAAGCCGATCGGGGCAACTCCAAACGGGGCACTATATTTTTTCCCAAAGATTTCAGTCTCCATGTTAGATCCCGGATAATCTCTCAGGTAATACGGTCGCAGAAGGACCTCACGAATATCATCAGTGTTTCTCTGAATGTTGATATCTGAAAAACAGCCACCGCTCAGATACTCATAAGCAAATCGCGGCAGACGCTTCCGCGCCCTTGCTTGTAAATGCTCAATAGATGGTAATTCGGGATTAAATGGGTCAGACATCGAACGACGATCATGTTGCACGTGTGAAATTAATCCAGCCCAAAGCTTACATCAAATCCACATCTTGATGCGTGAAACTCACATCAACTGCGCCCTAGCGTAGCCCAAAACATCCTCAAACGGTAACCTGTTAAGCAAACCCCAATGAGCATGCCGATAGAGTCTGTAACGCATCATTCCCGGACTGTAGATACCACAGAGAAACCGCGCGAGTCGCTCTGGACTTGCTAGGGCCGGTTTGCGCAGGGCGACAACTTGTTGAATTGTCTCCAGCTCATCCGGAGTGACCTCATCCACGAGAGTGTGCGGGAGTTTGCGTGGCCTTTTTTCTCCCAAACACGACGAACAATGGCCGCATGACTCTGCCAGTTTCTCGCCAAAATGGGCTAACAAAGAGGCAGCGATGCATTTCCGGCTGGTTGCGATGGAAAAAACCGTGTCGATCCGACGCAAATCATCACCAGAGTGATCTAGAATAACTTCATACATTTTATCTGTGAGTTTTGATAAATTGTCAGGCTGTTTACGAATCCGGTAGTGATGCAGGCTATGGCTAAATTTCATACGAGCATCACCGCTCGCGTTGAGTTCGGCGAGCAGCAGCATAAGCTTTTGCTGACCTGCAGCACTACCGCCAGATACCTCAGTAAGATTGACACGCTGGCGAGTTTCTAGAATCGGCTTAAGCAACTTTTGTTCGGCAGGTTTGAATCCAAGCAGAATTTTATCTATGGGTTCCAGTGGCACAGCATGACACCAGAGCCACGATCCTTCATCCGGCACGATCAGACCAAGAATTTCTAGGCGGGCAACAAGGATATCCAACGTGGCTCGCGCTACATCGTTAAGTGTGCTGAGATCGTAATGCGAAATTACAGCACGTTTACCTTGTGAAAAAAACTTACTAAGGATGTTCTCTACGGCTTTGCGCGTCGGTTTTTGCGCGACAACAAAATTTTCTAATAACGCGCGGTCGTTCTCACTGGCGAGTAAGACACATTGGCTAATTTCTCCATCACGACCGGCCCTCCCACTTTCCTGAATCCATCCCTCAGGAGATTTCGGTGGCTGGTAATGCACCACTGTACGCACGGACGGCATATCTACCCCCATACCGAAAGCAATCGTCGCACAAATCACAGGTGTTTCCCCTGTTAAAAATTCATCCTGAACCACACTGCGAGCATCTGCCGGCATCCCCGCATGATAGGCACAAGCATGAATGCCCTGTCCCCTGAGCGTGGATGCCACCGACTCGACCGTTTCACGCTTCGTCGCATAGACAATTGCTGGAAAACTTTCGGCATCCGATAAACAATCTAACAAGAACGCATCCTTCTCCTCATCCGCACACGGACGTATTAGGAAATGAAGATTGGGACGAAAAAATGTAGTCTGAACCTGATCGCGCTTCAGGATCCCAAATACCTTGCGTATTTCGCGTGCTACAGATGGCCCAGCCGTCGCGGTAAGCGCAAGTATTGAACGAGGTTTTATTTTACTTACCCTCTTAGCGAGGCGCAGATATGACGGCCGAAAACTATGCCCCCACTCCGAGACACAATGAGCTTCGTCAATGGCAACCAATGACACATTCTGGTCATTCAATATATCCAATAGATTTGATCGGCTAAGCCACTCAGGTGAAACATAAAGGATCTTAATCTCACCGCGTAAAACTTTTTGTGTAATCTTGTCATTCTCTTCTTCCGTGCCAGCAGAATCAAGACGCTCAGCATCTATTTTGTTTCGCTTTAATACATCCACCTGATCACGCATCAATGCGATCAGCGGCGAAACCACAACGGTCATCCCATCAAGCATCACCGCTGGCAGCTGATAGCAAAGCGACTTACCTCCACCGGTCGGAAGCACCGCCAGAGTGTTCACCCCAGCCAATACACGATCAATCACCTCCCGCTGCCCACCTCGTAGCGAATCGTGCCCGAAATGATGCCTAAGAGCATTACCAGTTGCCTCATTCATCTTACCTCTCACCCACCATTTTGCACGCCAACTGAATCGCATGTGTCATTGAGCTAGCGTCTGCCTTACCGGTTCCAGCGATATCATAAGCCGTTCCATGGTCCGGACTAGTGCGGGGATATGGCAAGCCAAGCGTTACGTTCACCCCTGTATCAAAATCTAACAATTTAAAAGGAATCAGCCCCTGATCGTGATACATGCACAGCACGGCATCGTATTCACCACCTGCCGCTGGGCGGAAAATCGTATCCGGCGGATGCGGTCCCGAGTAATCGGCTCCACTACCGAGCTGGCTTAACAGACCCACAGCAGGGGCAATGATTTCAATATCCTCACGACCAAATACACCATTTTCTCCTGCGTGCGGGTTAAGACCACAGACGGCAATTCTAGGTTTTTTAATACCCCGCTGATGACAGAACTTAGCTAACAGTTTTCCAATACGCACGATCTCATCCGTATCTAACAGATCGGGAACCTCAGCCACTCCCACATGAATTGTCACAAGTGCTACAGTGAGGTTTTTGCCCGTCAAGCACATCGCATGATTGGTGCACCCTAACCGCTCAGCAAAAAACTCTGTTTGCCCGGGGAAATGAAAGCCCAACTCGTGTAGACCCTCCTTTCCAACTGGCGCCGTAACCACGGCGTCGATCTCACCCGATTTAAGCAGTCGCACCGATTCCTCAAGTGCATCCAGAGCAGCCTGCGCCGATGCACGAGATGGTTTCCCAGGGCACGCACCGATCGTTTCACCGATAATCTTGAAATCAAAGCCTGCAGGTAGATTGCCCGATTCCAGAGCGGCTCTTACTACTTCAGGGCCAATGCCTGCTTGATCTCCAAGTGTTATGCCAACATGCTTCACGAATTGATCATTTCCACACAAATCAATAAAATCAACGAGAATCAGAGAATGGTTGCACACTTCGCATCCCCGTAGCAAATTGCAATTAGCACATATTTTCTCTGTTAACAATCATGGTCAACCCAGTATCCAATCAACCCAAAGGTAATACGCGAGCAGACTACGCAGGCATCCTTCCCAAAAAAGGCTGGCCCAAACGTAATTACCACTTTCTGCGCCACCGCCTGCTTCCACAAGTTTTCCACAAGAGAGACGGCACACAACGTGAACCCATTCCACATGCCCCAGATGAGGGGAAAATCCGTGTCACATGGATCGGCCACGCCTCGTTTCTTATTCAGTTCCCCGATCACTCAGTCATCATTGATCCAAACTGGGCAAACTGGCACGGCGTCGTTAAACGCAAACGTGAACCGGGACTCGGCCTGCAGTTAATGCCACTGGTTGATTTGGTCATGGTTACCCACGCCCACTTCGATCATTTACACAAGAAAAGCCTCAAAATTCTTGAATCGCACGAGGGTATCGTAGTTCCAAATGGTAGCGGAAAACTTGTTAGGCGACTTGGGTTCAAAAAAGTGCATGAGATGTCGGTGTGGGATAAACTTAATTTTGAAAACCTTCAGAT
>JABHEX010000094.1 GCA_018676385.1 Akkermansiaceae bacterium | reverse complement strand
CAGAACCTCCGCACCAAGTGCATGATGAAGGAATTCGACGAATTCCCCACCGTTGACCAGCTTCCGGACTGGGGCTTCGATGGTTCCTCAACCCAGCAGGCTGACGGCGGCGACTCCGACTGTGTGCTCAAGCCAGTAGCTTGCTACCCTGACGGCACTCGTGAGAATGGTGTGCTCGTCATGTGTGAGGTCATGCTTCCTGACGGTTCCCCTCACCCCACCAACGCCCGTGCCGGCATCAAGGACGACCCAGGCACCTGGTTCGGATTTGAGCAGGAATACTTCATGATGAAAGACGGTGTGCCACTTGGATTCCCCAAAGGCGGCTACCCCAACCCACAGGGTGAATACTACTGCGGTGTCGGATTCAAAAATGTTGGCGGTATCGCTCGCGAGATTGCCGATATCCACTTGGATCTCTGCCTCTACGCCGGAATCAATCACGAAGGCATCAATGCTGAAGTAGCAAAAGGCCAATGGGAATTCCAAGTTTTTGGAAAAGGTTCAAAACGCGCTGCAGACGAAATCTGGATGGCACGTTTCCTCCTACTTCGCCTCACTGAGGAGTTCGAAGTGGACATCGAGTGGCACTGTAAGCCACTGACTGGCGACTGGAATGGCTCCGGAATGCACGCTAACTTCTCCACCGAATTCATGCGTGAAACTGGCGGCAAGGACTACTTCCTTAAGCTCATGGACGCATTCGAAGAATTCACCGAAGAGCACATCGCTGTCTACGGACCTGATAACGACCAACGCCTCACTGGCCTGCACGAGACCCAGAGCATTGACATGTTCTCATGGGGCGTTGCCGACCGTGGAGCATCTATTCGCGTGCCTCATGGCTTCGTTGAAAACGACGCCTATAAGGGTTACCTTGAGGATCGCCGACCCAACTCACAGGGTTGCCCTTACAAGATTGCTAGCCGCATTCTTCAGACCATCGACACCGTCAAGGTGTAGAGCATCAGGTCTCCAGAAAAACTAATATCAAACGGCAGCAGGGGTATTCCTTTGCTGCCGTTTTCGTCATCTCAACCAAAAAAATTGAGTCTATCTTCACTCTGCGCTGGCAGTGTTCGTGCCAAAATCTCACTCAATGGTAATTGTGAAAGACACCTCACTCCCGATGGCTTTAGGTCAATCTTTTGCCTCACAAAACGTGGTAAGTCTAAACCTTGTCGTATCGCATCATTTCGAAGTGCGTAATAGAGATCGGCAGGTAATTCTAGGGTGATTTTCTCTGGATGATTTTCATTCATGGTCGTAACCCTAACTCGGCATGATGAAAATATAATGAATTATAGATGAAGAAATGACGACTATTCGAACAGTCTGCCATTTTAAATAATGCCAGAATATGCACGCTGAACTGCATATAGCAGTGCTGGATGCACATTAGGTAAAGCCGCAACCATCAAACGATCTGACAGCATGTCATAAGGTTCACCTTTCCCATTAGTGATGACAATACCATTCTCTTTAAGCATAAGGATACCAGCAGCTACATCATACGGCTGCAAATCCGTTTCCCAAAACCCTTGAAGCCATCCGAGAGAAAGGTTCGCAACATCAAGAGCAGCACTCCCAGAGCGCCGGATACCACGGCCAAGTGTGAGGATCTCTGCCGCAGCTGAAAAAAACTGATCAGCCACATCGGGAGAACGATACGGAAACCCAGTCATAAAGATAGCATCGGAGGCAGCCGCGTCTGGCAGGGCAGGCGCAACAGGCTCGCCATTGTACAGAACACCGCCCCCTCTAACAGACGAGTAGACTTCATCGCTAAAGGGTTTATAAACGACACCCAAAATGGGTTCTCCCTTTTCAACCAGAGCAACAGATACACAAAAATGATCTAACCCACTGAGGAAGTTTGTGGTGCCATCTAATGGATCAACAATCCAAACGAGATCTTGCGATCCGGACTTGCCTGTTTCCTCCCCAAAGAATCCAGCGCCATCGATCAACGGCATGAGTCCTTGGTGGAGAATTCTCTCTGATTCTACATCAATAAACGACACTGTCTCGCGAACAGCCTTCATAACATCGGACCCACTGGGCATTTTCCTGAAATGTTGCAGCTGAAACTCACCAACTTCACGAGCAAGATGAACGACCTGATCTAGGGTAACTTGAAATGACGTATTCACACGCGTGATTGTGCTCGAAAAATAAAAACACACAACGCCGAATCAGATTAATCATAAGCATCCTGTCGGTGCAGTAAGCCCCTAATACTCATATAACTAATAATTAAGGTGAATAGAAAATACCGCGGTATGACCAATCAACTTTTTTTCTATTCACTAAATAGCTGACATGAGTAGCATCGATTATCGTTCAGCAATCATCACCTGCAATTTCTGTCGTTATGCCCTGCTTCAATTCGGCACATACGGTAAGGCGGGCCATAGAAAGTATCCAAACACAATCGATAAACAGCTGGGAACTGATTGTAGTAGATGATGGCTCTACTGATAGCAGCGCAGAAATCGTAGCATCAATTGCAAAAAACGATTTGCGTATACGCTTCATGCGCACCCCTCACGGAGGAGTAGTATCGGCATCAAACTATGGGTTTTCTCTAGCCAAAGCTGATGTTATTGCGCGCATGGATTCAGATGATGTTTCCCTCCCCACACGACTGGAGACACAGCTAAAGCTATTAAAAAAAAATACACACCTTTCAGCGGTTACATGCCTGGCAGAATTCGCGGGAAACGCATCTAGCTCACAAGGATATGCACATCATGTTGCTTGGACTAATCGCCACATAACCTCAGATGAAATTGCACTGAACCGTTTTATTGATCTTCCTTTTCCTCATCCAACGCTGATGTATCGTCGAGAACTAGTTACAAATCTTGGAGGTTATCGCGATGGTAATTTCCCCGAAGATTATGAAATGATTCTCCGCTGGATAAATGCTGGCGTAAAAATAGGCAAAGTAAACGAATTGCTCTACAAGTGGTACGACCCAGCTACTCGGCTCTCTAGAAATGATCCGCGATATAGCCCAATGGCGTTTCACAACATAAAGGCCCCTTTCCTAGCAAATGCAATCATCGCCTCAGGTTGCGGCAATAAAGAACTATGGATATGGGGCGCAGGACGCCCCGCTAGAAAATGTGCTGAACCACTAGAACAATCATGGAATAAGGCATCAGGATTTATCGATATTGATCCACGTAAAATCGGGCGAAGCCTTCATGGTCGACAGGTTGTCTCACCCACTGATCTTCCTCCTGCAGAGCAAGCTGTAATAGTCAGCTATGTCGGCACCCGAGGGGCTCGCGATGTAATCCGAGCAGACCTACTTGCATCCAACAGAAAAGAAGGTGTGGACTTCTGGATTGCTTGTTGAGTATTTTTCAACTCGTAGTTTGCCAGCACCAGACGATCGACACCTCAATTTCTGGATTCAAGCTATGGTAAACTGGGCAAGATATAGCCGAACTCTCTAATAACTCTCGTTGCGGATGACTCTCAACCAGCGGCACCTCAATCTTCACATCTAACTTTGAAATACGACGGGGCAAGTTCTCGGACATATATTTATTTACAGTGATTGTCATCCCTAACAAATCAATTCCCTTTTGAGCTGCTACAATACCCATAATAGTTGCCATGCAGCTAGCCAGAGCTGTCGCTACAAGGTCTGTAGGAGAAAAAGATTCACCTCGACCATTGTTATCAACCGGCGCATCTGTCTCACAAATATTTAAAGATGGCCCGTGTGTGTTCTTGCAACGCAAGTGCCCTTGGTATTCAGTCGTAATTTCAATCATGGTGAATTCTCGTTGTTTTCAGGATTATTGTTAGAATCCGGCTGGATGTCTTCATCAATTAAGGGGTCCGGAACTTTCATCTCTTTGGCGAGAACCAAGCGGAAACCATAAAGATTGCTTCTTTTATTTGCACGCACCGCATTACGTGCGGCTGCAAATAAATCTTTATCTAGGTAGCTGTTCCAGCCGCCCCCACGCAGCACACCATATTCTCCCTCTTCCTTGTAATCATCGGAGACCCATTCCTGCGCATTCCCAGTCAAATCAAACAAACCCAAATTATTGGGCTTAAATGAACCAACAGGTGATGTTTTTTCATATCCGTCATTATAGTTAAGTAGAGTTTGCGACTGCTTAACATCTGTCGCCTGTGCAGCGACTTGATCAGCAATATTTCCTACTTTGGCAGGTGCCTCTTGAGGCGGCCATTCCGTACCCCACGGAAATATGCGCTCTGGACGAAACTCACGCATCGCAGGTGAATCCTCAGGGTTCTCTTCAATACCAACTAACACACTCCACTCTTCGTCAGTAGGAAGCCGATAAACTGCATCAGCTGGTATACGCTCCCCTTTACGCTCTCTCTCAGTTAACCATTTACAAAAACCCTCTGCGTCATCCCGTGAAACCTGAACCACCGGGTGGTCTGGCCCTTGAGCAAAGCCAGAAAATGGCAACTTTTCGATCTTCGCCTCTTTAGTATACTCTTGATAATCAGCTATGCGTGTCTCCCAAATAGATACCATTAGATCTTCACCGAATGGCACAAAACTCATACCCAAGCCGTTTTTCCATGGCCGACCATACACCACGCTATTGTTAGCTATGTGGCGCGCGTTAACCTCCTTCCGATCCATCTCATTGAGTTTCACCGTAGTGGTATAATGCCGAAAACCATCCAGCTCGAGTCTAACCTGAAATTCACCTGGCTTCAATCGTGTGAGCGTAAGTGGCGCGGTGCCGCGGTATTCATCATTTATAAAAATTGAAGATCCGGGCGGGCTGCTTCGGATAACCACTTGAGCAAACGCAATATTTTTCACTACGCAATGAAAAGGCAATAATTTTTTTGCCCTGGCCTTATTTGACATTTCGCGGCTGTTAAAGCCTAAATACAGCCTTGGCGATATATATTGAGCATCGTTAAGATATCCCTCAGTAGAAGCCTGCTTTGTCTGCCACTCACAATATGCCCGTGCATCTTGCTGACTAACAAGAACAATACTTCTCTTCACGCCGCTCTCACTATGTTCAATCGTCTCATGCTCCCTTGCACTCTGGGTTGCCCTTATAAATCTTCGCCATTGATAGGCACGGACAAAACCTGAACTGACGTGATATTCGTCTACCGGCAAGTAAGGAAGACCAAAATTATCTACCCACTCCTGACCTGCCACTGGTGGTGCATAGATTGACATGATTTTTTCAACAACTTGGGTTTGATCCGCAACGATAATACCTTCCTCACGCTCTGTTCGATAACCCTCTAGCTTGAACTCAAACTCAAACTGTTGCCCTGCGCGCATACGAACAATTTTCATCGGAGTGATACTCATAAAATTACCCTCTCCATCATAAACTTCTGCACCTTCAGGCTCACTGATAACTTTAACGTATCCGTATTTAACCTCGGGAGGGGTTGACTGTCCTGCGACAACCGGATCAGGAGTCTTCACTGGCCACGGAATTTCTTCACGAAACAACCAAGTTACCAACATCAGACATGCCGCCAAAGGAATCAACGAGAATGCCCTACCGTGTAAGCGGCGCTTTAATCTCTTGCCTCGCTGTATTCTAACCAATGCCTCAGCAAGCGCATCTGCAGTCTTGATGTTTCGCTTAGACACGCGGGGTTCACAAATATCACAAATCACCTGATTGAGAGCCATCCAACGCTTCACACTACTATTCTCAGGAAACTCATCTGGAAGTTCAGGAAACTGCAGACGATCCATTCCCGTTGCCATCTCGTAAAGTACCTTGCCAAGGCCGTAGACGTCAGCCTGCGCTGATCCAGGACCCTCGGGCGGAACAAAACCCTCTGTACCCACAAAAGTACGTTGTCCACGCGTCGCAACCAAACCGATATCCGCCAACTTTGCCTTACCATCTACAAAAATAATATTAGATGGTTTGATGTCCCTATGCGCCAAGCCCTTACCGTGAAGATGTGCCAATGCTTCAGCAAGGCACAGCCCAACATCAATTACTACATCAGGATTAATGGGATTCCCGGCGGCTTTTTTTAAATCAGTCCTTAAATTGCGCGGCTCATACTCCACAGCATTTATTTCACGCCCTGAGTTAATATCCTCTCCGAGCTCCATGACGTAATAATAAAACTCATTCTTATCTCCTTTGAGACTTCGACCAACATGAAGAATGTTTACCAAACCTGGATGAGTCCGAGAAATTGGCTCATACTTTAGTATACCTTCAAATTCCCTCTCAAACCCACGTTCATCTTCAAAATCTTCGCGGCGTACTACTTTCACTGCACGCATCGCACCAGTTACACCCTGTGCAAGCCAAACCTCACCATAAGAACCGCCCCCAACTTTGCGGAGCACCTCATGATCCGGAATGACCGGCTCTAACCGTGCCCTATCCCTCATCCTCGTTTAGTCTTGTCAATTCCTTCTTCAGGATTTTCCCTACACGATGCTTGGCAAGATAGACCTGAGACATGCTAACACCTAACTGTTCTTGTACTTTAGCTGCAGTCCATTCACGCATAACGTAGCAATCAAAGATCTGATATTGCTTGGGCGACACCTGAGACTTCACTCGCGCCAAAGCCGCATCAGCAAGATTCTTTTTCCACTCCACATCCCACAAACGCTCGAGCGCTCCTCTGTTAGGATCTTCCATACGATCAATTACGGATGTTTTCTGACCCTCATCATCCCATTCACCAATATTCATGGCTGTATCTTTTTTACGTTTCCGAAATTGATCGTTGATACGCCAACGGGTCATGTTCATCAACCATGATTTGAACGAGCCCTTGTCGGGATCATACATGTTTTTCTTACTCTGCTTGGCAATTGATAAAATGGTTTCTTGAACTACATCAAATGCCTCATCTGAACGCAGCCCCGCTTTCAACCCTACCGCATAAATGAGTTTCCAGTAAGTTTTGTAGAAATCATCCCAAGTCCGCTGGTCTTCCCAGTTGTCCAGCCTAGCAATCAGACTCTTACGCGTGTGCGCATATGCCTGCTGCAATCCTTTATCTTCCTTGTCATTGTCGGCCATCTTCTTTTGTTATATATCATATGATTGTGAGCAATCCACCAGCAAATCCTAACTCCCAGTTAATTTACTCGTTTCCAGCCAAATATCAAGCAAAGCTAGGCTTACGCAAAACAATAAATTACAGGTGATTGTAGTAAAAATTCGATGTTAATCGTATTTCAGCCTCTGAGTAATTATCCCATTAGCCTTTACAGAGGCAATCAATCGCACTACTTCGCTTTATGTCATTTTCCGATCTCGGACTCTCCGATGCCGTTCTGTCCGCCGTAACTGAATCCGGCTATGAGAACCCAACGCCTATACAGGCCAAAGCCATCCCCTCTATCATAGAAGGCAAAGATGTAATTGGCGCCTCTCAGACTGGCACGGGCAAGACCGCAGCATTTGCGCTACCTTCTCTATCTAAAATTAAGGCGCTCGGCAAACCGCAGATTCTTGTGCTGGAGCCTACCCGTGAACTTGCTCATCAGGTCGCAGAGCAGTTCGAGCACTACGGCAAACATACTGGCTGCAAAGTGGCTCTCATCTACGGAGGCATGGGCTATGGGAAACAAGATGAACAGATGGCTGAAGCAGATATCGTAGTGGCCACACCCGGACGCCTGATTGATCACTTTTACCGCGGCACGATGCGTTTTGGTGCAATTAAAATCCTCATTCTTGATGAAGTCGACCGCATGCTCGACATGGGATTCCTCCCTATCGTGCGTAAAATCGTCAATCTCTGCCCATGGAATAACGATGAGTCATCACGACAGACGCTTTTTTTCTCAGCCACTATGCCGCCTGCCATTCAAGGGTTTGCGCAATGGTGCCTGCATGAACCCGAGTCGGTTGAAATAGCTCGCGCCGCCGTCCCAGATACGGTCAATCACGCGTTTTACCCAGTCTCCATGGATCAACGCGATGACCTACTACTGGCTCTACTAGAGCGCACAGAATTTCACTCCGTAATGATCTTTACCCGCACACGGAAAGAAGCCGATACTGTCACTGGACTAATTAAGGGGACTGGACACGATGAAGTGGTCGCTATGCACTCAGACGTCAAGCAGTCCGACCGATTAAAAGCTCTCGGCGGATTCAAGGATGGCACCTACAACATACTTGTTGCCACAGACGTCGCCGCCCGCGGTATTGACATCTCCACCGTCACCCACGTCATCAACTACCGTGTGCCAGAGAACTCAGAGGATTACGTTCACCGAATTGGAAGAACTGGGCGAGCTGAATCCGAAGGCGATGCCTTTACAATTCTTACTGCAGACGAAATCGATTTCGCTACAGCGGTAGAAAACTTTATTGATAAAAAGATTGAACGCCGCAAGCTTGAAAACTTTGATTATACATACACAGCCCTGTTAGACGAATCGCCAGCCAAACCTGTTCGTAAGAAGCGCCGCCCGGCACCTCGTAGAAGAAGAAAGTAATACGGTGATTTTGTTATACTATAAATCAGTTATTGTTCCGGCGTGAGAGTGATCGCCATCGACCCCGCTATTCGTAACACAGGTTATGCTGTGCTGGAGGGCGACCACCATGGACAAAAAGTCTGCGATTTTGGAGTCATTACCATACCCTCAAATATCCCCCAGTCTGCAGCCCTGGCCGCCATACACACTGGTATAGCTAATCTGATTAAGAAATGGGCACCTGACGAGGCTGCGGTCGAGGGCATCATTTATGTTCAGTCACATCGAACAGCTATTACCATGGGAGCTGCACGTGCTGCTTCACTAATTGCTTCAGCTGAAGTTGGACTCAAGACCTACGAATACTCACCGAAAAAAGTGAAACAGGTAGTCACCGGCAATGGTAACGCCGACAAACAACAGGTCGCCTTCATGGTTCGCACTCTACTCGGCCTTACAGAGAGCCCGCCGCACGACGCCGCCGATGCCATCGCCATCGCCATCGCACATTTGACAGCAAGTGATCCAGCAAAAGCGACTATTTTGAAGCGAACAGAGGTATAACGACTACACAATATCGATATGAGAAAAAAAACGCACTACATCAAGGTGATCATACTAAGTTTTTGTTGGATGCTTATAATATCAGCACAAGCTCAAAAACAAAAACAGCCGACATACAGAGGTAAAAAGGACAATCTCCACGTTTATCTACTCATTGGCCAATCTAATATGGCTGGCCGAGCACCATTTTCAGAAAACGAAGCGACCGCAATCCCGAGATGTTTTTTATTAAATGCAAAAGACAGCTGGGAACCCGCCAAGAACCCTCTGAACATATATTCCACCATTAGAAAAGGTGCCGGTATGCAAAAGCTCAACCCCGGCTACAGTTTTTCCCTGGAAATGCTCAAAAAACACAAGGACATCTCACTCGGGCTGGTCGTTAACGCAAAGGGCGGTACCAAAATCGAGCAGTGGAAAAAAGACACCCGATTCTACAAAGAAGCAGTGCGCAGAGCACAAGAAGCGCAGAAATCAGGCACGCTCAAAGGAATCTTATGGCATCAGGGAGAAAGCAACAACGGCAACCCAGACGGCTATTTGGAGAAACTTAAAGACCTCATCACAAGTCTGCGAAAAGATCTAGGCATACCTAATCTTCCATTTATCGCAGGACAGGTCAACAAGGCGCCTAAGATCAATGAGCAAATAGCAAAGCTCCCCCAAACAGTACCCCACACAGCATTTGTCAGTTCAAAAGATCTTAAAACTATGGATCGCTGGCATTTCGATCAAGAAAGCATAAATATTATAGGCAAACAATACGCCATGGAAATGTTAACACTCAGGCTAAAGGCTGATAATAAACGCTAACCCGACCTGACCGACTCTATGGAGCCAGCCTCTCGATGCTCCAACCATCATCACGCCGGCTATAAAGGAATCGATCATGCACCCTGCCCTTCCCTCCTTGCCAGAATTCGATGCGGGCGGGCTTGACACGATACCCACCCCAGAAGCTCGGTAGTGGCACGTCGCCACCTTCGAACTTGGCTTCCAGCTCTGCTATTTTGTTGAGCAGCAGGGCGCGGGAATCAATAACACTTGATTGATCTGACACCCATGCACCGATCTGACTTTCACGTGGGCGTGAGGCAAAGTATTTCAGAGACTCGGCAGCGCTGACTTTTTCCACATCTCCCTCGATCCGCACCTGGCGCTCTAACGGAAGCCAAGGAAACAAAAGAGAGGCTTTTGGAATTGCAGCGATTTCTTTGGCTTTAGCGCTACCGTAATTCGTATAAAAAACAAACCCTTCTTGGTTAAAAAACTTCATCAGCACGGTGCGCGATGCAGGACAACCGTCAAGACCCACGGTGGACAGCGTCATCGCGTTAGGCTCGTGCAACTTTAATTCACGTGCCTCAAAAAACCACTTGTCAAAAAACTCTATAGGATCCGCGAACAGATTCTTACGGCGCAGCTCCCGACTACCATATTCCTCACGCATAGCAGCAATTTCATCTTGGCCTTTTTGCATAGCTTTATTTAAGCTCTGAATTACATATGCCAAATAAAAATTCAACCTACTTTCCACCCAAGTTATTAATGGTCTGTAAGATGGCTGTGATCATTAGGTAAGCCATCGTACCTATGAGAACCGCCATGACGACTAGAACAATTGGCATGATCAGCTCCATGACACGTGAAAGGTTTTTGTTGAGTTCAGAATCGTAGCGTTCTGCTGCACGGCGCAGAGAGTTGTCGAGCTTCCCTGTTTTTTCTCCCACCGAGACCATATCGATCAGTAATGGAGGAAAAATACCGGTATTTAAGAGAGCACGAGAAAACGTGCGCCCATCACCTACCATGTCAATAACTCGGTCAAGATGACCACGAATGTGTAAGTTCTGAGCTGCATCACGGGAAAGCTCCAACGAACGCAATAGAGGTAGACCATTCTCAACCAAGTTCGCAAGAGTCTCAAGAAACTGCACGTAAAACCGCGACTCAATCACATTGCCAACTAGCGGCAATCTAAGTTTGGCACGGTCCCAAGTGAGTCGGTTCGACTCAGCATCTTTCCACGCTTTAAAAACCAATGCCCCCCCGATAAGAAGAAGCGATAAAACGAGCCACCACTCTTGAAAAAAATCACTGGCTCCAATAAGTAATTTAGCGCCCAATGGAATTTTACCCCCTGGAGTACTAGAAATGAGATCTGTAAGCTGAGGGATAAGCTGGGTGATGAAAATGATACCTACACCAATACCGGCACAGACCAGAAAAGCTGGGTAGATGAGCGCCAGTGTAACCTTACCCTGAAGTTCCTGCAGCGCCTTTAGATAATGCGCCTGCCGCTTAAGAATTGTATCAAGAGCTCCACTCGCCTCTCCTGCGGCTGCAAGGCTACAATAGAGCGGACCAAAACTATCACTTGTTCTTTTTAGTGCCAAAGAGAAGCTGCCGCCATCACGTACGTACTGGCGCACCTTTCTAGACACCTCCTTGAGTGAGCCCAGCTCTTCGCGGTTTTCCATCGATTTTAGCGCTGGCTCAAGCTGCAGACCAGCACCCAGCATCTCACTCAGCTCCTCAGTAAAAAGAACTACTTCGGCGCGCTTAAGTGCAATCAGCCGATCAGAATTTTCTGTTCTTGCTTTAGCCAGTGAGGATTTTTCGGTATTTAGCGATACTTTCTTTTCATTACTTGGAGCAGACGCCACTGATAACTTCACAGGCTGCAGACCGCGTTTATCAAGTAGTTTTAGAGCTTCAGGCCTATCAACGGCGGTGATCTCACCTTGATTAACGACCCCATCTTTTGCCAATGCTTTGTAGCTAAATACTGCCATTGATGATCAAATTTGAAAGTTACCCATAGTGTTTTCAACCAAGCTCCGCACTGGTCACAGAAATCACTTCCTCTAGGGTCGTTTGGCCGCTCAGGCACTTGTGCCAACCGTATTCACGCATTGGCACATATCCATCTTGGTATGCTTGCTGCATTAGGATACGAGTATCTTCTCCTTTAACAACCAAATCCTGCATTTCCTCGGTTAGTAAAACTACCTCATAGATGGCAAGTCGACCACTAAATCCTGTGTTTCGGCAATGGTCACAGCCCACAGCATCGTAACATTGCCCGTGAATGTGACTCGGTATCTCCAAATCTGCACGTTGCTGAACAGTCAATTCATGAGGTTTTTTACACTTTGGACAAAGACGGCGAACCAGCCGCTGGGCCAAAAAAGCGCGCACAGATGCGGAGACAAGAAATGACTCTACACCCATATCCATCAGACGACTGATACCGCCCATCGCGTCGTTAGTGTGCAACGTACTGAACACCAAATGGCCTGTGAGCGAGGCACGAATGGCAATCTCGGCTGTTTCTAGATCTCGTATCTCACCAATCATCACGATATTAGGATCAGCACGAAGGATAGATCTCAAGCCGCTAGCAAATGTGAGGCCGATTTCCGACTTCACCGCAATTTGCATAACACCGGGTAGCTTGTTCTCCACTGGATCCTCGATCGTCACAATACGTGTGTCTGGTGAGTTGACCTCACTGAGAAATGAATAAAGACTGGTGGATTTACCAGATCCCGTAGGTCCAGTTATAAGGCAAATCCCATTCGATAGCGTCAGTAATTGCTCAATTTTATCCCTGACGAAAGGCTCGAGCTCCAGGCGATCGATCGTGAATTTTTCCTGATTCAGTAGACGAAGACTGACACTTTCGCCCTCAACGGTAGGCACGGTAGCCACACGCACATCAATAGTATTCCCCTCAAACTGCAAATTGATTCGCCCGTCCTGTGGTAATCGCCGCTCTGCAATATCCAAGTGCGCCATGATTTTCAGGCGTGAAATAACGGAGCTTTGTAGCGCTTTAATATTATCGGGCACGGTAACGTCAACCAGCAAGCCATCAATGCGATAACGTATCCGCAAATTATCATGCAGTGGCTCCACATGGATATCGGTCGCCCGCTGCTGAAGTGCTTCACGGATAATTTGATTAACAAATTTGACAACACTTGCCTCTTCATCCTCATCTGCATCGATAACATTAGCCTCATCTGCAGTTTCTAAATTATCATAATCGAGATCACGCCCTTCGAGAATTTGCTCAAAAGTATCAGCCCCCACCCCATATAACATACGCAAAGCCTCATGAATACGGCGGCGCGATGCCATTCGCCAGATAATCGGGAGATCTATTTGCTGGGTTGCTGCCTGTCGGGCAATTAAATTAAGTGGATCATAAGTCAACAGGACTATGCACTGCGCTCCTTCAACATCTATGATTTCAGCAGGTAAAACCTGATGAGCCAACGCCACACGAGGACCACAAATGGATCGCAACGATTCGATATTTTCAAATTCAGAAATACTCGCGACCCAATCCATGCCCGATTTACCCGATAGCGCCCGAAGATATGGCTCCTCATCGACTTTACCAGAATCTAAGATATCGTCTACTGGTGATCGTTGCTGATGTGCAGCCGTTTGCACAACCTCGGCTAGAAGCTCTAAATCATCGCAACCACTGTCGCGTGCAGGTGAAATAAGTAGGTCTGTCATACTTAAATAGGTGGGTGACCACTAAGATGTGATGTCAATAATCATTTAACGCCAGAAATGCAATCATCTGTCTATAAATCAATGGCTACAAATCCCTCCAAATCATACAGCAGCAAGTAACTACGCCTGAATTTCTTCTCCTCCAACGTAAAACCCGATTTTGCGGCGCTCGGTTTTTTCTTCAATCTTACGAGTATAACACACCACCTGGAAACTCGACTGGTGGCTAATAAACATGCATGGCATACCATTAAGCCTACCCTCGACAACTACGCTAGAGTGCCCGTCTTCACCCAGAGTGTGGACTTCCACGGAATCACCATTGGACAACAAAGCAACAATTGCCGGTTCTTGATCTGTAGGCAAACCCTCACGCCACTTGGAAATCCGATGCGCAAGTCTACGAATAAACTCACCTGAAGATTCAAATCGATGCTTTTGCTCATCGGGCATGCGCGCGATAAGCTCACTCACAGCTGGCATACCAGTAACGCCAGGAAGTGTTAGGTAAGGTCTGCGTAGATCATTGCTCTCTGCCATGAACCTTTAATATCGTAGAGAAAAAATTCTGCACGCACGATTTTCAATAAGCTCAAAAAGAATAGCGTATACGCCCCTTACTGAGAGGATAATGTTTTTTCGATTACCGCGTATGCGTTGTGATTGTGAATCGACTCGTGGTTTTCTGCCTCCACTTTATACCACCGTATATTTTCTTGAGCATTGGACCGAGCCGCGATGTTACGTACAAGGTCTTCAACAAACACTGGATTGTCATAGGCATGCTCAGTGACCGCTTTTTCGTCCGGCCGCTTGAGCAAACTATACAACTCACAACTTGCTGATGCTTCAACAAGCTCCACAAGATCCTCGATCCATATCGACTCGTTAAACCGTACTGAATAGGTTACAGTACCACGTTGATTATGAGCTCCACGTTCACTGATCGCCTTGGAACATGGGCAGAGCGTCGCAACATTGACAATGACAGTCAGGATAAAATCGTGGTTCCCATCAACATCAGACTCTGCCTCAAACACCACCTCATAGTCCATTACGCCGCTCATTCCTGTAACAGGAGCTTGCTTGACGCGAAAGAACGGGAAACGAAACTCCACATGCGCTTTTCGTGCATCGAGCCTTCCAAGTAACTCCTCAGGAATAGCTCTCATTTCACGCACATCTAGACAGTTGCCATGGGAATTGAGCACCTCAACAAAGCGACTCATATGCGTGCCTTTGAAGTGATGCGGCAGATCCACGGCAAGCGCGGTAGTTGCTACAGTTCGCTGCGTGCTCCCATCTTTATTTCTGACCTCTAATGGAAATCTCAGGGACTTCACGCCAACCCGATCAATCGCAATTTTACGGTCGTCTGACTCGTTTTGGGTATCCTTGAGTTCCTTCATGATAGGTAAAAAAAAACCTGCCCGGAATCAGCGGACAGGCTTAGAAATTAATGACCTGTAAACTAGAATTATTAACCAAGAAGATTACAAGCACGTGCACGCTTAATCTCGCGTGTTATTTTGCGGTGAAGCTTGGCAGAGACACCAGTCACGCGACGAGGAAGGATCTTACCTGTCTCGGTGGTGAATTTCTTTAGGAGCTCTACATTTTTATAATCAACCTCGGCTTCTGGTATATCGTGACGACGATGGGGCATCGGGCGGTTAGCCTTCCAGTATGCGATGCGGCGTTCCTTGTTCTTAGGAGTAGATATTGCGGACATGATAAAAAAATAAAAAGATGTTAAAGGATTAGCGGAGCTCTCTATGCAGCGTGCGGCGACGCAGAAATGGGTTATACTTTACTTTTTCCAAACGCCCCGGGGTGTTGAGGCTTTTCTTGTTACGTGTGGAAGTGTAGCGAGAAGTAGGTTTTCCTTCTGCCTTTGCTTCGGTGCATTCGAGAATGATAATGTCGCGTGCCATGATTGTTGGAGATAGTTGTAGGTTGACTCGGTTAAAGTGTGTGTCCTTGCAGGGGGGCGAAAACTACGCATTTCCGTGCATTGGTCAAGCAGAGAATCTCTGGGAGTGCGATTTTAGTCGATTTTAACGCCTACTGCCGTTGGAAAAGCCGAATTCAGAATTTCCAGCTCTACGAACATTTCCATTCTCCATCTCCCACTTTACCTGACATTGGACCGTATAACGGGCAAATGGGATCGCTTCCAAACGCACTTTGGGAATCTTGTCGCCAGACATTTCGCATACACCATAGAGCCCACTCTCAGCCCGCTGAATTGCTTGCTCGATCTCACTAAGAGCATCCTGCTCCTTGGCCAAAAGATTTAATGCGAAGTCGCGGTCATAGGCATCGCTACCCGCATCTCCAGTGTGCTGACCACCCCCAGTCTCAACACCATCAGTATTTTTGAGAGTATCGTGTGTGATACCATTCATCGCATCAAGTATCCCATCCCTGAGATCAAGTAAACGCTGGTGCTGCTTCTTGGCAAAGCCTATGAGCTTCACCTTCTTCTTAGCGGCTACCTTCTTCTTAACGATAGCTTTTTTCACTGGAATACTTTTTTTTGCAGCTTTTTTCTTGGTCGCAGCTTTTTTGACAGTGGTCTTCTTCTTCGTTATAACCTTCTTTATCAGTGTTTTTTTCGCCAATTTCTTTTTAACCGCTTTTTTCTTCACTGCTTTTTTAACAACCTTCTTTGCAGCTTTTTTGATGACTTTCTTCACAGCCTTTTTAGCTGCTTTCTTGACCGATTTTTTAGCGACTTTCCGAGCGATTTTCTTTTTTGTAGCCATAGTTTTGATTGAAAATAAGATTGCAGCTGTCGTGAATTTTAAAGCCTGTCTGAGCGCATTAACTTGATTATCTTTAGCAGGTGTTGGATTAAAGAGCGGCAATCGCTAATCGCTTTCAATTCCCTCTGCAAGCTAAAATTCCGATATTTATCACACAGCCTAAGCCTCTCGTGACTACGCCAAGCTCTACAAGCTAAATTCCATCATCACCTATTTTGACGATTCTCGTGACGCTTTTTTTGAAGACTAATCCATCTCTGATCCCCATCAGAAAGGTTATTGAGGCTTGTCGTTCCACGATTTCCATCGGGATCGATCAGGGTAACCTTACCCGGCCGAAAGCGATAAAGCTTAGCAAGAGTCTTTCGCCCACTTCGATTTTCCCACATTCGATATCCCCTTGCCTCAAGCTTCTCCCGCCAGGCACCATATTCTTTTTCAGAGATTAAAACAGCCTGCTTGATCCTTCCCCAGTAATAATCTGAATTACCCTTTTTATATCCTCGGTAGCTCTCAATCACAGCCCCTGTTGGGCTTACGACCACCACCGTGGGATGACCATGAACATCATATCTTCGCTTGAGCTTTTCAACAAACTTCTGCTTGCGTATGCCTATGTCCTGATATCGCTGAGGTCCTTGCAAGGTAGAGTCCACACGCAGCCTGACAATCCGGCTTTTCGCCCACTTCTCAAAGTTGGATTTTGAAAAAAGCTCACTACTTAGTCGACGACATAGTGGACTGTGTGCTGAATCGGTGAACCAGATCAATAAAGGCTTACCTGATTGCCTTGAATATCGCGAGGCTTCGGT
>JABHEX010000093.1 GCA_018676385.1 Akkermansiaceae bacterium | reverse complement strand
AATTCAGTCCGGCAAGCATGACGGATGCGATTGGCCCACGTGCAGACTGGCATTCTGATGCAGCGGCTGAAATGTCGTCTTTGCGCAGGTGGCCCAAAATCTTTGAGCGCAGCGACAGCGTATCGACTTTTCTATTTTGGCGAAATGCAAACCAGCGGTCATAGACGACTGCCAGACTGATCAGGCTGCAAATAATCAATGGGACCATCATTGGTCCTCCTTTTAGTAGGTTTTCTAACATAGCTCTTCTTTATTATGTGGTTGGTGACAATGGTTTGGATTTAAATTTCTTGAGATGATTGAGAAGTTGGAGCGCATCGCGTGGCGGCATGGAAAACTGGCTGAACTGCAGATCTTCTCCAGGGTCGATAACGAATTCGCCGGTCGCGTGGTTGTAGTGGCTGTTTGCGCATTCGGCAAGCGGCTTGCGAGCAATATAGCGACGGCGTGAAGTGGCTAACATGACCAGTTCATCACCGACAACACAGAGCCACATCCGCGAACGCCAGTACCACAGACCAGTATCGATCCGCGCCTTACTGCGGATCATAAGATCCGGAGTAGCATTACCTATTTCCTCTTGGAGGAGCTGTCGTTCGTGATGATTCATATACACTATCTGCTATCCTTGAGAGCTTCAATCATACGCTCGCGTGCTTCTTTTTCGACCTGGATAATTCTCTCAAATGCAGGGTCGCTGAGGCGGCCACGCGCGTATTTTGCCCACTTGCTGTCGGGGAAGTCAAAGGTGATTCGTCGGTAGAGCTTGTAGGCGTCATTCATGGCATTACCACGGCCTCGGTAGTTCCCTTCCGACATGATACCGGCGAATCTTTCGTTACTGAGGCCGCACCAGTACATTGCCTGGGAGCGGATTTCACGTCCGTCGTATTTCTCGTTTTCGTAGACAATTTCAAACCCAGCGATTGCCTTCTCATACTGGTGGGCACGCATGAAGTTCTGGGCGGCACGGAGACCGGCAAGACCGGCGAGTTTACCCTCTGGGAATCGCTCCTGAAGTTTGGTGAACACCATGGCGGCATTAAGAAACTGCGGGTAGGAAAGTTTGTCGAGGCGGATGACTTCGGACTTGGATTTCTCATCCTTGTTTTCACGTAATGGATCGGCCTGCTTTTTGAATGCCAGTCCCTTTTTCTGGAAATAACCACCGAGGCGCGACATCACCTCGGGGATCAGTTCGTCATCGGGGTACTTGTAGGCGAGCTTCACATACTCCTCCACCGCGTTATCGATCTCACCCATCTTCTCGTAGACCAGCGCGGTTTTAAACTGCGCCTTGGGAGCAAACTCGGTGTCCGGGTAGTCGGTAGTGATTTTCATGAAGCGTGCGAGCGCGTCCTGATACATCGGCAGCTTGGCGTCAGCGTTTTTCGAGATGTCTGCGTATTCCTGAGACAGGTTTCCTAACAAATACTCGGCATGCGCCCGCAGCTCATCATCACGGTGAGTAGCAATTGCCTCGGCAAGTAGCTTCTGGGCGTGAGCCATCTCACGGCGTGCCAGGCTTTCCTGCTCCATCTCACGGTGCTTTTTCGCCAGCTCAAAGAAACACTCGGCAAGCATGAAGCTGGTCTGCACCGCCATCTCGTCACCGGTGAATCGCTTACTGAACGGCTCGATCATGCCGTCGGCACCTTTGTTGACATCGACTTGATACGACTGAATCCCGTCCGGTGTTTTGTAGGAAATGGAAACGTCATCGCCGTAGCGCACAGGGAAACCATTGAGTGCCACGGGTGGCAGCTTCGATGGAAGATTTTCATCCGCGTAGCTGAGCGCAAAGACACCTTTGAACACGCCGGAGTGCGGCTCGGTTTCGCGTAGTTCGTACTCGGTGGTGGCACCACTGGTTGACTTCAGGGTCACGGCAGCGGAGTCGCGACCTGCTGTGACATCGAGCCCACGGTCGAGCACCCGGACGTAGACTTTTTCACCGACGAATGCTCTGGTCAGGGCGGTGTTGTAGTTACCGTCCATGACATCGAGGAATCCATGGCTGCTGACTTTGAGTTGGGTCGTCACCCACTGCACTTTGTCTTCGGAATCTTTATACGGATACCCGAGGTGCACGATGTCCCCTGCCTGAACGACTAGCCCATCGGGAATCGCAGAGTTTGGCAGCGCTTCCGCGGCTTTGTTACCGTAACTTATCGTCGGTGGATCACCGAGGATGAGTGGGATTGAAAACGAGAACCGTCCCTCCTCGATAGCAAGTTGATTCAGTGGTGGACGTGCTTCGGAGCCGATCTGGTATCCACTCGGAATGACAACTCCTGCCCCTTCCAAGGCACCGGTCAGTTTCATAGTGCCGGGCACGCTGACATCGAATGGCGATTTTAGATTGCCCTTGGCGGCCTTGCGTGCGGCATCGGTCTGGATGTAGGCGCGGATTTCGCTGCTCTTTGCGAGCGCGAGATGGGGAACCACGACATCGAAACGAAAGCTTGCCCCGACGACTCCTTGCAGTTCTGTATCCGCGAGTTTTTCCGCGGCAATGTAGCTGTAATCAAGTGACCGGCGTTCTGGCACGATTTCCGGTGCCAGTCGGCTTCCCTTGCGAGGTTTCGGCTGATTGGCCGACTCTTCCTTGGGCTCTACGGGTGGCAGTTTTTTACTGGCGAGGTTATACGCAGCCAGTGCGGGCGTTGCATACTGCGCGTGGGAGATAGTCACCTTCCGGTCAGTAGGAATTCCCGGGCTGAGGTTCTCGTGATCGCGGTAAACGGCGGTCAGTGAACCACCCTTAGTCATCTTGATTTCTGATGCGCGAGATGGCTCGCCCTCGACGGGGAAGATCTTACCGATAAATACTCCACTATGTTCCTCGGTCTCGAGGGCCTTCACGGTCGCCTCGCCGCCACTGCTGGTGGTGATTTTGAATTCAATGGTGTCACGTTTAGGACTTCCGTCCATGTCGGGATCTTCGATGACGATAGCGACTGCGTCGTCGAAACGGAATCGGCGAATCGGCTCTAACACCAGGACACGTCCTTCGGTCGTGGTTTCGTAATTGAGGAACGACGCCGAGACTTCTGCGTTGTTGAATGCCACCGTCAGGCTTTTCTGGTGTTTATTGCGTTTCGGTGTTGCGCTGACCGGGTCCTCGTAGCGTGCGACGATCTGGTCACCGGGAACCACCTCAAGCTCGGTGTTGGCGCGCAGTGCCTGATAGTCCTGTGCGACTGGCAGCAGTGCTTTACCGGTGCGGTCGCTCAGAGTGGCTTTCGTGATGACTGGGGCGACACCTTCATATCCGGTAATGACGAGACGGGTCAGGCGTGCCTGGGTCTT
>JABHEX010000092.1 GCA_018676385.1 Akkermansiaceae bacterium | reverse complement strand
GAGGATAGATTAATTTGCTCACCCTGATTGGCAACCGTGCATTTTTTGTTAGTTGAGCGATTTAATCATAGGATGTTGAATTTTTAGAGTGATTACAAATCACCCGTATCGGCAATCAAATATCCTTGCGCTAACTATGAGCATATGAAGACTAACACACCATGAAACGTAGATCATTTATCAAAACCAGTGGTGCGGTTGCAGCCAGTAGTGTGTTTCCCTCTTTTGCTATTGGCAAACCCGGGCAATCGGCCAACAGTAAGCTCAACGTCGCGCTGATTGGCTCCGGTGGATGGATTGCACAGCAGCCTATGAAACAAGGGGTCGGTGAAGAGAACGTCGTGGCGTTTTGTGATGTGGATCGTGAGCTGTGTGCGGAGAACATGAAGGCATGGCAAACCACGCAGCCATTCTACGAGGATTTCCGTGTGATGCTCGATAAGATGCACAAGGACATCGATGCCGTAGTCATATCAACGCCTGACCATACCCATTTTGCTGCTACGATGGCCGCCATGGAGCGTGGTATTCACGTCTACGTGCAGAAGCCGCTTACCCATAATATTTGGCAGTCGCGCACTTTGTTAAAGGCTAAGCATAAATACAAGGTGGTCACCCAGATGGGGAACCAGGGCCATGCCGGATCCGGTATACGGGCATCGGTCGAGGCCTACCGGGCAGGCCTCATTGGTGAGGTAAGCCATGTTTTCGCACTCAATAGCGGACCAGACATGAGAAAGGAAAGTATGCATTTTGATAACCCCGCGACCATGCCGCCGCCCACGTCTCCGATCCCCAAAGGATTGAATTGGGATCTCTGGCAGGGACCAACGACACCACGTCCATTTTATGACGGATACATTCGTAAAAAGTGGCGGTCATTTTTCGATTATGGCCTTGGAATGTTAGGCGACTTCGGCTGTCACACATTTGATACGCCAGTTTGGGCACTTGATCTGGATCCGCCAACTGTCGTGGAGTGTATTTCACGTGAGAAATCACTGAAAGGAGTCATTCCAAAGGGTAGCCAAATCGATTTTCATTTCCCTGCAAAAGGAGATCGTGGTCCGGTCAAGCTCACATGGTTCGACGGGCCACAAGATTGGGAAAAAGTCGGGCGTATTGACCAATTTGGACTCAAAGCAGCGAACTCACTCGGAAGATCCTGCTGGATGGTTGGCACTAAGGGCGCTATCGGCTGCGGCACACATGCTGGGCACCCTGCGATCGCACCCGGTGAGTTACGTAAAAGCTACAACGAGAACAAGCCTGCCGAAACCATTGCCCGTGTTCAAGGAGGCCCATTCCGCGAGTGGCTACGTGCCATCAAGGGAGAGGGGCCAGAGCCGGGATCAAACTTCACATACTCCGCCAAACTCACCGAGATTATTTTGTTAGGTGTTCTCGCTCAGCGTTTCAACACCCGCATCGAGTGGGATGCCAAGAACGGTCGCATTACCAATCGTCCCGAGCTGAATGCCTACGTCAACGAACCCGTCCGCGAAGGTTGGGCATACGGTAAGAATTTGTAATCTGTTTTTTTTGATTTTGCACGTCTGTTCGTGATTATGGCTAATTTGAACTGATCTCGAATTTATATGAAACATCGTCTCACTATTACTCTGTCCTCTCTGTTGTTCGCTGTGGCAAGTGGAATTTTGAAAGGGGAGAAAAATGCTGCGGAACCTAACAAATCACCCCGCATCGTCAATATCGTCAATTTCATCCGCCAGTGCGAGCCGCGTATCGACTGGATCACGGAGGAGGTTCTTTACGAGACCGTGGTCGAGCAGGTCAAAATCATGAACAAGCATCAGCTGAGAGGAACTTTCCTATTGCAGTATGATGCCTTGATTAATGGCAAGTATCAGAAGTTGCTGAAATCGCTCCCTGCGGATCAATACGAGATTGGTGTTTGGTGGGAAATTCCACAACCCTTGGTTGAGCAGAGCGGCTATAAGTGGCGTGGACGTTTTCGCTGGGACTGGCATGCAGATGTGGGATTTGCAACCGGATACTCGCCGGCGGAGCGGGAAAAACTCGTCGATACCTACATGGCTAAGTTTAAGGAAATTTTCGGTTACTACCCGAAGTCGGTTGGCTCGTGGTTCATCGATGCACACACGCTGAAATACATGCACGATAAGTATGGTATTATTGCGTCCTGCAACTGTAAGGATCAGGTTGGCACTGACGGCTATACCATGTGGGGCGGCTACTGGAACCAGGCTTATTACCCGAGCAAAAAGAATGCTTACATGCCTGCCCAGAATGCAAAGAACCAGATTCCCGTCCCCATATTTAGAATGTTAGGTAGTGACCCCATCCACCAGTATGACCAGGGTTTGGGGACCTCTCGCCAGAGAGTCATTTCGCTCGAACCTGTCTACCAGAAGAGCGGGGGCGATGAAAATTGGTGCCAATGGTATTTTGACGAGTTTGTGAATGGTGCTTCCATGGGCTACGCCTACACGCAGGCAGGTCAGGAAAACTCCTTCACATGGAAGAGGATGGGGGAGGCTTATGAGATGCAAATGCCAATGATTGCCAAGATGAAGGCAGAGGGAAAAGTTGTTGTCAAAACGCTCGGCGAGGCCGGGCAGTGGTTCAAGGATAACTATGAAGTCACCCCTTCAACATCCGTCACGGCGCTGAACGATATTTCTGATAAGAACCTCAAAACTGTCTGGTTTAATTCCCGCTTCTACCGCGCCAATCTACTCTGGGAAAAAGGAACCCTGCGATTCCGCGATATCCATGTCTTTGATGAAAAGGTCGCCTCGAACTACCTGACCAAGAAAGGGACGACGAGTCGGTGTAATTATTATGCCCTGCCGTTTCTCGATGGCTTCCGCTGGAGTACTGCTGAATTTATCGCCGGACTACGATTCCAAACGCCATCAGGTGAACAGATCAAGGGCGGCGATCCCGTCGTTGATGACAGCACCAAAAACGAACTGCTCGTTCGCTGGCCAACGCAGAAACCCAAGGGCGAATTTGTGATCAAGTTCACCGAAAAATCGGCAAGCATCACATTCAGTGGCGATGCTAAAGACGGGTGGCTACTCGAATTAACCAGTCAGAAGGATGTGAAAACTCCCTTTGTAAAAATCGATAACAAAAAGGTCAGCTGCATTTATGAAAAGGCACCCTATTCCGTCATCGCGGAAAAAGGCAGCTTTGGAAAATCAGCAGGCGCAGACCTGCAGATCACACCCGAAGGCGGCAGTATTAAACTGGACTTCTCCAAGCGTTGATTAATCGACGGTCTTTGCCCCTGAATGCGCGATGATCTTGGTCACGTTGGGGGACACTTCGGTGCCAGTGCAGTTTTAGGAATGAGATAATAGACCTCCACCACTGCCCCGTTGCGCTGTTAGATCGCGGATTGTTTACAAAGGGTGAGAAAATACGGCTCTGAGCGAATAACGCTCAGAGCCGTATGAATGGTTAAATCATTAAGTTTACCAGCTGATTGTCACACCACCGAAGATACCACGGCCACGGCCAGGGTAGGTTGAGCGACTTGCTCCGTTGCCAAAGCTGGCTAGTTCGTGGTCTTCATTAAAGAGGTTTTCTACGCGTGTATTTAGGCTAATGTTTTCGTTGATCTGATAGTTCGCATGCAAGTTGGTGACGATGTAGGAATCCAGCTCGTTACCACCGAAGGTGCGGTTGTCTCGATGGATCACGGTGAATCCTGCTTCCAGATTGTCACAGATTTTTCCGTTCATCTGCAGACCTGCAGAGTGCTTGGGCTGGCCTGAGAGAGTTTTGTCGAGCCAGGTGTAGTTCAGTGTTGTTTCCAGCCGGTCGTTAAGCCATTTGCCTTTCGCCTCGATCTCTAGACCGCGTGTCACGCTGGTTCCCGGTGCATTGAAGTAGGTGGTTACAAAATCCGGAGCCGGCCCGAAATTGCTGTCGATCATGTCTTCGATACGATTCTCAAACCATGTGACGTTTAATCGGTACTGCCCGTCGCAGAGTTCTTGGTCGATTCCCAAATCCCAGCCGCTTGAACTCTCGGCACGGAGGGAAAAGTTTGAGCCGCCACCAAACCCGAATAGCTCTTGATAGGACGGCGGTCGAAATCCCTTGCCTGCGCTGGCGCGGAATTTAGTGCCCGTGGATGAGATTCTATAAGCGATCGAGCTGCGCCATGTGAACTCGTCGCCGTAGTTATCGTAATCCTCCCATCGGATGCCGCCGTTCAGGGTGAGGGCATCGGTCACATCCCAGCTATGGTGCAAATAGAAGCCGTGTTGGTTGCTGCTGCGGCTGTCTTGAGACAGACTAAAGAAAAGGCTGGCATAGGTGTAGTCGGTCTTTTCAAATACAGCACCCGCCGTGGTTGTATGGCGATCATTCCAGCGTAGCGTGTTGTCCCAGTAGATGCCGTGCTTTTCGCCGTCCGTTTCATAATATCGCGGCGAAGCGAAGGTGTCCGCGTGGTAGTCTTCTCGATAGATTCCGAGCGTGAGCTTGCTGGTCAAGATCTCGTTGACACGAAGCGTGGCAAAGACCGTGGCTAGCGTGCTCACGGTGCGGTCGTCCGCCGCGCGCGCAAAATTTGGGTCGGCGTAATTAGGCCGCCGCAGATCAGATTGAAAAGAACGCAGGGTCAGCCCGATGTCTAATGAGTCGCTCGCGGCATAATCCAACCGGATAGACTGGCCATGCTGTATGAACCGGTTGTTAGGCAGGTCGTTGTCTGTCTGCTGGTAGCCGATACTGATGGCGTAGGCGAGGCGGTCTAGCTCGCCCTGGAGGTAAAGCGTGGCGCGGTGCGACTGGTGGGAGCCGGCCTCTAAAAAAATCCTACCGCTTGGGTCTCCCGTGCCGCGACGGCTGTAGAGGCCGATCACGCCGCCTATGGAGTCGCCGCCGTAGAGAGCACTTTGTGGGCCACGTAGGATTTCGATACGTGACAGGCCAGAGATTCCAGAGCCGCCAAGAAAGTTTCCAGATGAAATGTTGGCACCAGAGAGTCTCATGCCATCGACTCTAAGGTGCGCGTGTTGGGTGGCAGTTCCGCGAAGGAATAACGATGAGATAGTGCCGTTCTGTCCTCCTGTGGATTCGGAGATTGCACCGGGAACGAACTTGAGTGCCTGGTCGACGGAGAGGATTCCCTCGCGTTCGAGTAGGCCTACATCAAGCACGGTGACCGAGCTTCCGACCTTACTCAGGTCAGTTAGGCTGCGGTTAGCAAGGATGGTAGTTTCCTCAAGATTGGCATCGAGTTGGGACTCGGACTCTGGGGCGGCATGTGAAAATGCCAGCCCCCCAACGGTGGTAAGCAGCGCTGTGGCTGCGATGTTTTTTTTCATTATTTAGGTGGTGTTTCGCCTGTTTTCCGCAGGCTAATGCATCCGACCTTTCAGGCTGGTGGTCTGGCTGACTAGGAATATCTTATCCTAGCTTCACAGTGGCGGTACCGCTCCGGAATAATCACTTGTAAATGACGTCACCGGATTCCCCATCGATTTCCTGCCCGTGCTACGGGCCTCCCGAAAGGTGCTGTAAACCATGTGGTGTGCAGCGCGAGTTTGGTAACTCTTTCTTACCAGTTAGGCAACTTGAATAGTAAAATAAGTCTAGTGTAGGATAGTTCTTGCATAGTCATGATTAGCTTACATGTTATAATGGTTTTATTAATTACTAATAATTAGTTATGAACGATACACAAAAAAATGAACTGCGTGATGCCCTTGAATCGCAACGTAAAGAAGTTCTATATGACGTAAGTCGTCACGCTGCCAAAGGCATAGGCGTAGGCGTTATCGCGGATGAAACTGAGCGGGCTGATAAAATCGCTGAAAACATGGTGGAACATGCACTGAGCTACTCTGAGAGTAAGTTGCTAGAAAAAATTGACCATGCTTTGGAGCGACTTGCTCGTGGCGACTATGGCATATGTGAGAGCTGCAATAAGGAGATCAACGTCGAGCGTTTGAAAGCGAAACCATCTGTTTCGCTTTGTATAGAGTGCCAGATAAAAAAAGAGAGCAGAGTCTCGTAGAGAACTCTACTCACTGTGAGCGATTGTGAATGTGGAATTTAAGTTCCAATGATTACTTGTGCTTCTGATTCGGGGGTTTCATTTTCATCGCCCTCAGATCCATCAGATTTTTGACTTTCATGGAGTGATTTTTCCAATTCTTCAGCTCCATCTGGAGTTGTTTTTGTTTGCCAGAGAAACACCTTCTTGAGGGTGGGGTGACCCAGTAGTGCTTTGATCCCTTGGTCTGTTACTTGGGTGCCATAGAGATTGAGCACACGCAGTTTTTTGAGATTTGCTAATTCTGCTAGGCCTTTGTCAGTGATAGTGGTCTCGCTCAATTTAAGCACTTCGATTTCTGAAAAGGTACTGAGCTTTTTCATGCCGGCATCGGTCACCTGTGTGGCACCCAGGTTGAGCTCGGTTAAAGAGTCAATGCCACCGGATAGGATATCAATATCAGTATCCTGAAACTGGCTTCTGTAACTTACTGCTGAGAAAACGAGATCTGTGTTTGCCTGAGAAACATATTTTAATGATCCAGGAAATTTTTTATTAACCACACTGAGCACTTCTTTTAATTCTGCGCGAACTTTTTTTGAAGTGGCGAGACGCTCCATCTCAAATTTTTTGAGTGCGGCCTCTTCTTGGGCTATTTCCTCGGGTGTTTTCAATGTATTCAGTGCTTTGGCAATCACTGGAGTCACTTCGAGTTCACTTTTGCGGACAGTTTCTGATGCGCCGGACTTGACCCACCATTCAAGGATTTGCACCTCTTCGGGCGTGAGTTGAGTTTTGCCTTCTGGTGGCATGCGAAGGTCGTCTTCCAATGGCAGGTGGAGGTAGGCGATCATCATGCTATCCTCAAGATTGCCGGGAACGAGAGCTTCTTCTTCGTCGCCTCCTTCAAGTAATGCTGCATGTGAATCCATGCGCAATCCGCTCTTCTGTTTTTTCTCGCCGTGGCATGAGATGCATTTTTGCTCAAGAATTGGATGGACGATTTGAGTATAAACGATGGGGTCGGCAATGTCTTTGTTAGACAATACCTCTTCTTCTTTCTCAATCCATGGTGCTTTTTT
>JABHEX010000091.1 GCA_018676385.1 Akkermansiaceae bacterium | reverse complement strand
GATGAAGCATTGTCCTGATGACCAGCCCCAATCGCGCCGTTACCGGCGCCGAGCAGGCCATTCTCTGGATTGATGCCAAAAAACAAGTCATCGTTCCAGCCTCCCTGGTCGTTCGCGACGATGTGGGAATCGGAAGTTCTGTCTGAACTATAATTGACCCATGCTTCCAGGGTCCATTCAGTCAGAGAATTCGGTATCGCTGCCGCGACGGCGTAACCGCCGGCAAAATCGTAAGAGGTTCCAAGGAAGTCCGCCGCACTTGCTTGGCCGAGGTTAAGCGCTCCGGTGTGGGCTGCGTCCTGAGCCGCGCCGGTGGTGGCGGAGTTGGCTGCGTTAGTTCCGGTGGTCTCATCCAATTCGTAATAAGCGATCGGGCTGTCTCCTAAAATGAGGTTGCGGTAGGCTGTGGTTGCGGCAGACGCAGATGATGCACCGGCGATAGCAAGGCCTGTAAGAGCAAGCGCGAATAGCTTGCGGTGTGATGTTTGTGGTTTCATTGTGGTTTAATTAATTGTATGGGGTCGTCTTCTGAACTCCGTATTTTAGAGTAAAGATCACTGGGTAACCAAACAGCTATCCGGAACGTCACGGATTTTCTGCAACATAAATCATTTTTTTAGGTAAACCTCAAAGGAGTCTGAGGTTTCCCAGCGGATTTTCGCTTAAAAGCGGCTCTATTTAGCTCAGAGCCAGACGGTTACTTCGCCAACTTGGCTACCTCATCGGGTGTCAGAGGGCGGTCATAGATGCGGACGTCATCAATGAGGCCACCGAAATATTGGCGATGGCTCGACCCGAGAGTCCTGCCGATTTTAGCAAATTCCCAGTTCAGTTCACCGTCGTCAATCGCGGAAATATTGATGGGGGATGCCTGCGCCACTCCGTTGACGTAGGAAACCGCCCGGTTTTCCATGCGGTCAATCGTGATTGCGATGTGTGTCCATACTCCGTCTTTGACTGAGATGTCTCCAGCTACTTGAGCTTGTTTCGAGCCCTCTTCACCTTCGATGATTCCGTCTATGACTCCGTTGTAGACACCTAGCGTAGCAATCGGGTGGTCTCCTTCCTGCCCGAGGCCGATGACATAGGCATATCTTAGGTTTGATGAACTACTTGGGTTCCGCTTGATCCAGGCGGCGAGGGTCAGGCCTCGATGAGCGTGGAGATTGGGAATGTTTTTGACCGAATCGAGATCAACCATGCCCTTGCGTGAGGCATTACCTGACAAGGAAAGCACTTTTCCTCTCTCGGGGTCTGTGACGATATCAGCATCACCCTGTAAAATACCTGTGTGGCCGTTGCCTGAAGTATCCTCCGTGCGAGAGTAGTATGCTGTGTTCTCGAAATCCCAATGACCAACAAGCCCTTGGCTAATGCCCTCATTCAGGGGTAGGCTGGTGGTGAAATGGTCTGGGTTAATATTGATCGCCTTGAGTTCTCCGATCTTAGTTACCCGGCGCGCTTCTCCTTCCCTTAATGTCTCTGATTGACCACCATCCATGCGTGCAGTCACCTCGACTGCACCACGCGTTACATGCACTTCGTCGTTGCCAGCTTCTGGCGAGCTATCCACACCAAAGGCTGTGCCGAGATCGACGACGATCAGTTCAGGGGTTTCGACGGTGAAGCCAATCGCCTCCTCTGGCACCTCGAACCACGCGACGCCTTGATCGACGGCGACCCGGTCGTCAGCCAAGACACGGAGTATGCAGGGGGCCTCGATGACGGCTCGGACACCCGATTCAAACTTACTTTCCAGTGTCCCATTCCGGAGGTGCAGCTTTGAGCCTACGGCCAGCACTTGCCCCACCGGAGCATCATCATCCGCTAGGTCATGGGTCAGGGAAAAATCGGCAGCAGGCGTGGTGCGGAAACTAGCGATCGGTTGTTCCGGGATCTGTGTGAAGTGCATAATGAGCACCGAGATGATCAAGACTGCGGCGGCGGCAATCATAGCTCCTTTGAAGATTTTTTTACGCTGTTTGGCCTCAACGATATCGAAGGGGATAATATTCGTTTTTATCAGGGTAGATTGCCCTGAATGCATGACTTCGAGGTCGGAATGTAGAGTCGCCAGTTTTCGATACAGCTCACGCGACTCCTCGTTTTCGAGTAATTCGCTCTCCAGTGCCGTGAGTTCTCCGGCGGATAATTCGCCGTCGAGCATGCGTTGGATTTGAGATGGTAGTTCAGGCGGGATCATCGTTCTGCTGAGGTTAAGGTTTTTTCGATGCAGTCTTTCAAAATCTCACGGATGCGCAGTAATGCCATTCTTAAGCCACTTGCGCCCTTGCCGGTATCCACGGCGAATTGCTCGACAGAGCGTCCTGGTGTGTAGCGTGCCTGGATGAGTTTTCGTTGGTTTTCACTGAGTTTTCCCACGCAGCTATCGAGTGCTGCTAGACGGGCATCTGGTTTAGCAGGAGCATCGGCGTCTGCTAGGACTTCAATCACTTCTTCGGAAAAAATCAAACGTCCGAGTCGTTTGGTGCGGTCGCGCTGACGCATCACCTCGTAGCGCGCGATTTTAAATGCCCAGGCGATGAAGTTCGTGTCTGGCTCAAATTTTTTACGTTTAATCCACAGAGCAGCATTGGTTTCCTGGAGGACATCAGCGACATCCGGGCTACCCGGCATGAGTGACACAATGAAGGCACGGAGGTTGCCCTGATGATCGGCTATCAGTGCTACATAATCCTTAAGATCATCGGGCGATTCGTTCTCAACACTCATTCTTTGTAATGAGCGTACCAGAGGAATGGCGAAAACGTCACTAAATCTTCAGGGAAATTAACTTATGGGCAGGATGTGGCTATAGACTGCGGAATGAATAGCCATTCCGCTACGGGGGTTATTTCTTCAGCGACGACAGGTAGGCAACGAGGTCGCGGATCTGGGATTTGCTGAGAATGGCGCCCATGGGCGGCATGGTCGACATCGGGGCGGGCATGTTGGCGATATCGGACTTTTTGCATACGGTGTCTTCTTTTGTCTCAGGGTTTCTGACCACGACTTCGGTGTCGGTTTGTTTCATCAGCAT
>JABHEX010000009.1 GCA_018676385.1 Akkermansiaceae bacterium | reverse complement strand
TTTTTTTTTGCTCAACATTTCTAGCCGCACGTGATTTCGCCTCCATTTTTCTAAGCTCATCAAGCTCTATGAGAAGATCCTCTCTTAACTTCGCGTCCTTCTCTAAAATGGCGAGATCTGTCTGCTCCCTCTGGATTTCTTCGGGCTTGGGGGCCGCGTCTTCTAACATTTTCAGCAGATTCACTTTATCGTTCTCCGACTGCTTCAACAAAGCTTCGTTTTGTGCTATATCTTCGGCTGTGGCTGGCTTCAAATTATCCAAGAACTCAGACACCTTCTGGGATACGTCTACCTGCACTAGCACGAGAACCAGTATAAGAACCGCCACTACATTGGTGAGCGCGTCCATAAGGGAATCAAGATTCATCCCCTCATCATCACTGTTGTTGTTTCTCGCCATTGTTTATTAAATTAACGAGTAAATCGTGAAAGATCGATTTCACCATCTCTGGGAACCGGCAACTTGGAATTCTTCACATCAAACTTGGTTTCCGCCAGACCTGCAGCCCACAGGTATGAGGGATTTCCTGCCCGGCGAACAAGAAACAATATCATGGAATCACGAGTTCCTTTGACCTTGTTACAAAATTGAGCAAATTTCGAATTAGTGGGAATGGCTGCTGTTGAGACGGTAATACGTGCATTACCTTTATCCCGAATCACTATACCAGTGGAGTTACATTCAACAAAAAACAGGTTTTTTGGAATATCTCGACCTACTCTGGGCGGACGAATCACAACTGAATTATTCTCCTTAGGTTTTATTTTTCTCTTTTTCAGCTCGGCGAGCAAATCATCAATACGTTTCTGCAATTGCGGCTGCTCGGCTTTCAATCGCCGAGTTTCGATTTTAAGATTCTCTACGACCTTCTGTAGTTGGGCATCACTTTTCTTATTAACTTTACTAAGTTCGCTAAGCTTGAGCGTCAAAGCGGCTTTTTTAGCTTTCAGGCGCTGCAGCTCTGCAGCGGTCTTTTTTTCTTTCTCTAACCTCTCCTTAAGCTGCAAAACTTCCTTTTTAATTTTTTTGTCTGACTGCACAAGCTGGTTATTGTATTTCGCTCGTTCAAGTTCCTCTTTGGTATAACCATCTCGCTCATTTTGTTTGATCATCATCGAGACAGAAATGAGGAGTGTTAGAATACCAATCAGACACGCAAGAATACTCATGAAAGGAAAAAGCGAGACTCCTCCTTGAGATGATTTTTTTCGGCGTGCCATGATCGTAAAGATTTTATCTTAACCTAACCAAAAAAACCTTTCTTCTTAGTCGGTATTTTTTTTTCACCAAGCTTGGCAAGTGAGTCATTCATTAGATCAATACCCGTGGCTATTTTTTTGAAACTTTCATCGAGTTCATTGTCGGTACGCAGGAAAATCTTACTACTGGTGTCGGCTAAATTCCCCACTGCCTTAGCGATTGATTTCTCAACATACTCCTGATTTGATGATATACTTTTATGTAGGGCCTCGGACGTTTCTTTGAGCTGCTTTGTCGATGCATTTAGATTATCTAAAAATGTTGCATGTGCACGTGACAGCGAACCAACCAGTTCAGGCAAGCTATCCGCATGCTTCATAATAACTTCATCTCCAGATCCCTTACTATCGTTGAGCTTGGGTAGCAATTTCTCCGTGCAAAAGGTATCCACAAACGTCAGGGTCTCGTCTTCTTTTTTCTGTACGGCAGCGAGAGGAAAACTCATCAGAATCGACAGAATTAAGCCTAATAAGGTCGTATCAAACGCCACACCAAGACCTCCAGTCAGGTTGTTTATCGTCCCTTTCAGAGCCTCAGGATCGGTGTTGTCACCCATTGCCAGCGAACCGACGGCATCGGAAAGACCCATCACCGTACCTATGAAACCCAAAATAGGAATAGCCCATAAGAAAACTTTCACCAACGAATAAGAACCTGAAGACCGGTTGGCATCGATATCAGATTGCGTTCCTAGAAACGTGCTTACCTCGTTATTGCTGTTGCGTGATTCAAAAAGCTCAAGTGCCTTACGAATACGGTTTACAATGATGCTGTCACGCAGATTGATTGGCAACTTGTAGATATTATCAATAAATCCGCCGACCGTCTGCGAATTTACCTCCTCGCCAAGATTTGTTGGGAAGAGGTGTAATAGCGCTGCCTTTTCCTGATGCTTATTGAGTAATAGTTTGAGCCACAGTATAGCCAAGCCCCAAAAGAATAAAAAGGCTTCCGCATAATTCACCCAGCCACGATCCAAGAACACAGAACCCACTCTTGTTTCCTTGAAAGGAACCATGCAAATCATGAAGACGACCGTTGCACCAAGCCCTATGGCAAATGATTTTAAAACGTCTGCGTTGGCATGATCTTTCTCGGCCCATCCATCTCGTTTAGGTTTGTTTGTATATGAAACAGCGGCATCATCTTTTTCTGCGATTTGAAGTTTACCGTGACAAACCGGGCAACTAACAATTTGACCGTAGTGTTCAGGAGTAATATCAAGGCTGGCTTGACAGTGAGAACAAGTGACTAACATAGATTTTAAATTTGAGTTAACGTTGCCTCCAATATGGAATGCATCTAGTTACTTATGATAAATAGATATCATATGACAACTTCAAAAAGGTATTCAGCAAGAACTAGAATTAGTGACACCCCTCACATTTTAGATACAAAAAGCACCCTAGTCATTAGCCAAAGATCACTTGCTGAGTTTAGTAATGTTTACAAATCCCCCAGCATTGCCTGAGAAGTTGGCGAACGGGTAAAAAACTGCACTTGCCCAGATCAAAAGTTCATTGTAATAAATCTAGGTCATTGGATTGTATTACCCGCTCATGAAACTTCTTATTTCATTTATACCTGTTATCCTAGCTTCAGCTCTTTGCTCAAGCTGTGGTAATCCGGGGACACCAAACCCTGATCAAAAAAAACCATTAAAAGCTTTGTATCAGAATCCTCATAAGCCGGGGACCTACGACTATTTTCGAGCACAAAAAGGCTACCCTCGAAACTACGGCATATGGAAAAACAATGCTATCTTAAGAAGGACTAATCCATCAAACGCATCCATACATATCGATTTGTCCGAACAACGTGGCTACCTTATGAATGGAACAGATCTTGCGATGGACTACCCCATCTCATCAGGTCGCAGCAAATATCCAACCCCGACCGGAAACTTTCAAATCCTCGAAATGACACGTGAGGATAAGCGCTCTACCTCTTACGGGAAAATCTATGACGCTGATGGTGAATTGGTGAACGCCGATGCCGACAGCCGAAAAGACCCAATCCCTGAAGGAGGTGAGTATATAGGAGCCCCAATGCCATACTGGATGCGCATATCCTGGGATGGTGTTGGTATGCATCGCGGCAAAGTCCCTCGCTACCCTGCATCACACGGCTGTATTCGCACCCATTCTAGGGCTGTATCGATTGTATTCGAGAAGACTCGTATTGGCACACGCGTTTCCGTGGTTCGCTAGCATACGCTCACAGGCAGATTTGAATCTTGATGTGTTATGCTGATAAGCGGCCAATGAGCTTGTAGTATCGTGGTGCAACCAGAGCAATCGTCGTTCATGAGCGGCAAATCACATGAGATCCACATCAAACCATTTCATAATATATGCTGTAATGATGAAGAGCACAGCGGTCAATAAGCACCCTGCTAATAGTGACCAACTGTAATGAATACCCTTGCGTAACATCCACGGCATGAGCAAAAACATTGGCATGGTTGGTATAACATACCAGAATGTATAGTATGCATGATTAGCTACCTTATCTGTCTGTTCCTGACCTTTAAATTCAAAAAACATCCAAGTCATCGCGAGCACAGTGACCATGGGTAGTGCAGCAATGAGAGCACCCAACTTATCGCTTCGCTTGGCAATTTCCGAGACAGCCACTACCACAACTGCAGTGATCAGGTATTTAAGAACTATAGGCATGTGAAGTTGTGCTTGGAACAGTTTTATAAAAGCGTACCTTAACCCTACCATGCAAGTTTATCCTACTCTAATTGCTTTATTCAGTTTTTTTATTTTGTGTGCCTGCTCACCAGAAAAACGGCATAACGGACATTCGGTCGCCAGACTCTCAACTAATCCAACAACTTCACCACTTAGGCTAAACCAGGTACAAAAATCCGCCATCGGACGTAAAATATGGCAAAATGAATCTGCAGGTAAAATCAGTGGCCTCACACACTGGAACGATGGTGAGGAATTCCCATCACTCGGCATAGGGCACTTTATTTGGTATCCTGAAGGATTTAACGGCAGGTGGACGGAAACGTTCCCCGAGTTTGTTAGATTTGCATCAGCAAGAGGAAAGAGATTACCCGCCGTCGCTTACTCAGTTGCATGCCCTTGGAATCACAAGTCTGCATTTCAGCGTGATTTTAATGGCACCAAACTGGCGGAATTGCGTCGTTGGTTGGCATCCAATATCAGCATCCAGACAGAATTTATTGCGCATAAATCTCGAGCAGCACTACCCAGCATCATGCACGCAGCTCCCGCCATACACAGACAACGCATACAAGCAAATTACAACAAACTGGCAACCACTTCCAACGGCATTTACGCACTTGTTGATTACGTTAATTTCAAAGGTGATGGAACCAATCCACGCGAACAATACAAAGGTGAAGGATGGGGGCTGCTATGGGTTCTTATGGAAATGCGCCAAGCACCGGCAGGCCAAGCTGCCGCGCGAGAGTTTGCCGCCTCCGCCAAACGCTGCCTTGATCGTCGTGTAAGAAACTCACCAGCTAGCCGCGGAGAAAAACGATGGACTCAAGGATGGCATAACCGTTGCGACACTTATGCACGCCCTCTATGAACGCAGCGATTATTCCTTAGAACCGCCCTCACCCTTCGAGGATTCAGTTTTTTTATTTGATGAACTATCTTTTGTAGCTCCTTTTTTGTAGGAATCGCTGCGATAATCGGTCTGGTAGAAACCCGAACCCTTGAATATGACACCAGCACCAGTTCCAAGTAAACGCCTGACCTTACCCACACACTTTTCCTGTGGGCAATCCTCGAGTTTTGGGTCACTCATTTTTTGAAACACCTCAAAAGTGTGATCACAGGTCTTGCAGTGATAATCGTAGTTTGGCATGGTTATTCTGTATAGTAAAAGTGGATGTATGTGCGTTAAAGCCAATTCAGGGTGCGTGCAAGCACGAATCTGGTGGATGTCATCACAACGATTCAGCACCAATCTATTTGATGTGTTGAATTTATTGATAGCACCTTGACCATAAAGACGATATGATACAACCTCTGGCAAATAGTATATTTCACAAATCCTAACAATATCTTGCTATGAAATGTTTCAATCGAATCACTACTTTCATTGGTTGCCTTATAATGATTTCCTTAACTCAATGTATACCATATGATATGTTAGGAAGGCCGGTAAATACTGGAACACAATATCTTGCAGGTTACGGACCACCACCAACAGGACTTCCAATTTCTGAAGGCACGCCAACAAACCAGCCGAAAGGTTACTGGGATGGCGATGGTGTTTCTGGACTCGCTAAAATCCGTATCATTCGATCTGAGCAAAAAGCATATTTTTACAAAGGCAACACTCTTGTAGGCATGGCTCCTATCTCATCTGGAGACAACACCCATGAGACACCTGCAGGATCTTTTCGAATAACTCAGAAAAGCCGTGATCACGAATCTTCCTTATATGGTATCATCAAACATCGCATTACTGGAGAAATCCTCAATAAGAATGCCGACACGCGTATTCATAAACCAGGGCCAGACGAGGTGTTTGTTCGCGCACCCATGCCATACTTCCTTCGATTCAACTACGGCATCGGTATGCACACAGGTTTCCTTCCCGGTTATGCAGCCTCTCACGGTTGTGTCAGAATGCCTGACTTTATGGCGAAAAAGTTTTTCGAGAATACAAAAATTGGCACCCCCGTCATTGTTGAATAGCCTCCTCAGCGTCTTCGTTTATACTAAAAAATAGATGTATAGCCATCAAGCTGTGGCCGCCAAAGAACCTGAATAATAACGTGTCTGATTAAGAATCAGAGAAACTAATCACCTCAAATGGTATTGTGTATTCAATGCGTTG
>JABHEX010000090.1 GCA_018676385.1 Akkermansiaceae bacterium | reverse complement strand
TAGGATCAATTTTGAAGGTGCCGGGTTCGAAGTCTTCTAGGAAAAACCGATCACTCAAGGCGGTGATATCAAAGTCTAGATAAGTGCGGTGTTCACCTTGTTCTCGGAGATCGGCACGATGCTTGAGTTCAAGTTTCCAGCGATCTTCATTTACGTATCCTCTTGGTTCGGCAGAGCGCTCAAGTGAGGCATCCATGTCATTGAGGTAATAAAACTTGAGCCAGCCGAGATTGGGATTGTTATCCAGGCGCATATCGAACAGATCCAGACCAACTCCTAGCCCACGTCGAGAGCGAATATCAAAATTCCATTGTGATAGAAGCCATGCATCATTACGTGCACCGGTCTCCTCGTCTATTTTGCCACCAAGCATAATGCCGTAGCGATTTAGTAGGAAAAACCCCCAGTTTGATCTTGCTCCAGGAATAAAATGATAACCAAGGTCTGAATCAAGGGGTTGCGATAAATATGGAAGCCAAAAAATAGCAGTATCTCCGGCATAAATACGCAGGTTTTTGAAGATGATTCGTTCGTCAGGATAAATGGTCGTACGATCGGATCTCAACCAGAAATTAGGCTCGCTGACATCGTGTGTCGTGATATTGGCATTTTCCCCAATTAAGATTTTTTTACCGTTACGTTCTATTGCTGTAAATCGATCAGATTCCAAAAGAATGGGTCCGAGTCCACTGGCGAGGCCGCGTGTATCGAGGTGCCTGTTGCCGTAATCGTAAATGGCACGTTGACTACGATGTAGTGTTGCCCCTTGATAAATACTGACGTTTCCAGTGAGTGTGATGACTTTCTTTTTTCCATCTAAGGAAACTCGGTCAGCGAACATCTGGATGCCTGGTTTGATAGTGCCGTCGTGATGGGTCGTCGCTTTTTGTCTAACTGAGACCTGTCCGGTAAGTAATGCTGTTTCTTTTTGGGTGTTTACAGATACGCGACTTGCTTTCAATTCCACTCCGTTATCGCCTTTCACATTGACTTTACCAATAAACAAAAGGGTACCTTTTTTGGAGTTCATCTCCATTGTGCCATCGTGATCGACACGAATGCTGTTAGGCGTTTTTGGCATGTCGGCAAAGTCGGAGCCGGGCAAGCCGTCACCCTCTTTATGGGGCGCGTTAAGTTGTGCGTTGAGCGAGCCAATACACAGAGAAAATAAAATACTAAAACCAATAAATCTCATGCTGATGTATTGTGTCGGTATCAGACATGCAGAGTAAAGGGGAAAGCGAAGATGTCGTGTGGAAAAATCAAACGTCTTCGCGGCTTGTTATAAATCTGGGTGAGTTTTGCCCCGTCGGCGTGTTTCTAGCTGTTGGGTCAATATGATTTTGGCACGGTTTATCAACCATGTCTTAGCTGCCGGCTGCAAGAGAGATAAAGCCCAGCGGAGCACTACCATACTTACGGTTGATGATTTTGCCTTGCGTATTTTTTTGGGGCGCTTAAGCGCTAAAGTGGCGAGCAGTCCTGCGCCGACGGATCCCAAAAAAATTGCTTTAGGTTTACGTAGGACAAAATTGCGCAGCTGTTTTTTTACGCTAAGCATCTGTTTAACGTCGTTACGGCCAGCATTGATGAGCACACGGTTCTCAGAAAGCTTCGCGGTGAGCTCCTGTTTGCGCTTGGCTATTTGTTCCTTCTTACCCATACCTTATCGTTTTTTATTTCTTGGCGAGTTAGCTCAAACAGAGGAGCAGAGGGCTTTTTCTTCAGTAGCATTAAGAGAATCGAAGCTGCGATAGCGTGGATGATAACCAGGGCAACAAGCACGATTACCCAGCCGTGGGTGTGGGGTATATGATTAGCGAGTTGTTGTTCTGCCCAGTCGCCAAAAATGCCGACAAGGCATGCCATTGTGGATATCCAAGTGATAAAAATACAGACTAGGAATGCGAGAGCCAAGACTAACTTACGCACAGTGAACTCAGCTGCTTCTCTCGCTTCGATAGCTGTGAGCTCGACACGGGCAGAGATAAACTCGGAAACGGCGCGCTTCAATATTCCTGAGGAATCATCATCTCTGCCTGAATGATCAAGCTGAGGAGATGGGTCCTGTTGCTGTTGAGTATTTTCTTTCATGACCAGAAACAAACAGAATACAGATCAAAACGACAAATGCTGCGCAATAAACAATACTTGGTGCGTGAAATGCAAACGCACGTAACACTTTTGTGCTGGCAGTTGGCAATCAAGTTTTGAATTGACTGAACTAACGGCGTAAAATCAGGCCGATGACGATACCTGCACCCAGTGCAGTGAGCACAGATTTTGTAGGGTGTTGGCGGATATACTCTTCAGTATCGGCATGTACTTCGCGAGCCTTGACACGGCTGTGCTGAAGTTGTTCGCCGGCGGCCTCTTTGAATTGTTGTGCTTTAACGCCTGCAGTCTCTTTTATCTCGTTGGCCTTACTACCTGCGAATTCGCGAAATTGTTGAGCTTTATCTACTGCGGTCTGTTTGAGCTGTTGAGCTTTGGCACCAGCGTCTTGGGTGATTTGCTTTGCTTTATCTGATGCTGCTGCGCGGAGGTCGCCCGCTGCTTTCTGGGATGCGTGAGTTTCACTCATCGGAGAATCGTTGCCGAAATCGGGGTTTGCGAATGTTTCTTCCATTGTATTGTTTAGTTGTAATTTGCTGATAATAGACGGAGTCGTTATCTACTTAGCTATGTTTCCATGCCAATAGATAGTGTGAGCCCAGCGATGACTCTGGAGGATAAAAGCTGTGACTCAGCGATATGGTGACATTATTCTACGCCTAACGCAAGAGGTCCTGTGTCAAAAAACGATCTTTATTGTCATAATGGGATAAGAGTGTGAATATTCCCGTATTGTTGATCGATTACAGAAATGGGTTGGATTCAATTTCTCTTCCTACAGTGGTTTCCGGTCCGTGTCCTGGAAATACCCGTGACTCAGGAGGCAAATTTAGAATTTTTTCTTGGATGCCTCGAGTAAGCAAATCCATGTCGCCACCGGGCAAGTCAGCACGGCCAACTCCTCCAGCGAATAAGGTGTCACCAGCAAAGACGAGGTCATCAGTCAAAAAAACCAAGCTATCCGTTGCGTGTCCGGGAACATGCTCAAGCCGGAAGTGCCAACCCGCTGCCTCGAGTTCTGAGTTATTATCCAGCACATTATCTACCTCGTATGGTTCAATTTTGAGGGGGATACCTGATTGTTTTAGTAATAGTTCCAGTGTGAGCTCTCGTGAGTATGCAGAATATGCATGAAGTCGCACCCCCTGAGCTGATAATGCCGCTGCATCCTCAACATGATCATAATGCTGGTGTGTTAACAGCAGGTCGGTCAGCGATACGCCCAATGAAGCTACCCAGTCACATACGCCCAGTGGCGCGTCTATGAGAATAGCTTTATCATCACGCTGAAGAAGGTAGGCGTTTGTCTCTGCCATGCCGCCTGTAAAAGTGTTAATTTTAATATCCATGCTCAGACCTTGCGCATGATTTTTGTCTTATCCAGATTTTTTTTGCGTCATAACTGGCTTCACACGAACATGTTCTATATAACACTATTCTTTCGAACAGCTTTTTGTGTTGACGTATCAGCTCAATGAGATATATGTGATGAATATTAAAACAAACTATTGTCATGAGCACCGCAACCGTTAAAACCACATCAGCCAATTCTTCCGCCAGCAAATCAACTGCCCAAGCGGCCAATGTAGCCGAAAATATTCCAGCTACATCAACTTCCTCTACTACTAAAACTAAGTCTAAAATGCCTACTAATAAAAATTCTGCTGCCGAGGAAAAACTTGCAGCCGCGCGAAAGAAAAATCTCGATCTTGCAATATCTCAGATACAAAAAGATTTTGGAGAAACCGCTATTATGCGACTTGGCGATGGTCATCGTGTCGATGTTGACGTCATTCCCACCGGTAATTTGCTCATTGACCGTGCTCTTGGAGTTGGAGGGTTTCCCCGCGGTCGTGTTGTCGAAATTTATGGGCCCGAATCGTCCGGAAAAACAACCCTCACACTTACCGTTATCGCTCAGGCACAGAAACGCGGCGGGCTTGCAGCATTTGTCGATGTTGAACATGCACTCGATCCTGCATATGCAGCCAAACTCGGTGTAAATATTGATGACTTGTTAGTCTCGCAGCCAAACTCGGGTGAGGAAGCACTTCAGATTGTTGAAACACTGGTACGTTCCAATGCTATCGACGTAGTCGTTCTCGATTCCGTGGCTGCATTAGTTACCAAGCAAGAGCTAGCAGGTGAAATAGGTGATAGCACAGTGGGCACACAGGCCCGCTTAATGAGTGCAGCGATGCGTAAGCTCACGGCCCTTATTTCCAAGGCACGCACTACTTGTATCTTCACTAACCAAATCCGTGAAAAAATCGGTGTTATGTTTGGCAATCCCGAGACTACCCCTGGTGGCAGAGCTCTTAAATTTTTCTCTTCGGTACGCGTCGACATTCGTCGTATTGGACAGATAAAGGCTACCGATGGAACCGTTACCGGAAATCGCACACGCATCAAGATTGTCAAAAACAAAGTGGCGGCACCATTTACCGAGGCTGAATTCGATATTATGTATAATGAGGGGATTTCCTCAGTTGGTTCGATGCTCGATCTTGCGTTGGAATACGATATCGTGCAGAAACGTGGTTCATGGTTCAGCTATTCTGGAAACCAGCTGGCTCAAGGACGTGACGCTGCCAAGGTGGCCCTGAAGGAGGATGATGCGTTATACGCTGAAATTGAGGTGAAAGTTAAAGAATCGATGGCTGCTGAAAATGCGTAGTGTGAACTGTATCCATTCACGTCATATTACTGTTCACTCTTCATTGATAAATTATAATTAATTAATGAAGATTTAGTGCAGGGTCTTCTGTTCAATGGACTGCTATATTTCCATCATTGTTGATTTAAAATAACCACCGTCGATTGAGATTAGTGCATGAGGGGGGAGTTCCCTACACTAGCTAAGCTCATTCGTTGAGTGTAATCTCGATTCTAAAAAACTGATGATTTGATGTATTTGAAAGTTCATAAGTGACTTGTTCAAATTCAGTATTTATCGAATTCACTGTGGTTTTGGTGATCAGCGAAGAAGCATTAGCCCAAGTTCCGGGTGCCATTGTGATGGTTGATTTAAGGTCGTAGCTGATAGCGCGTTCTACGTAATCTTTATGGCGTAGGTATGACAGCTGTATGATACCATTCACCATTTTAAGCTCTGGGAGTAGCGGAATGCTGGTCTCTGGCAGCAAATGTGATGGTGTAGAAGGGTCACCCCCAAAGGCATATTCTAATAAATTACCGAGGCCATCTAAATCACTATCACCTGTGGGGGTGGCATCAGCAAGCTCTGATACGAAACTTAGAAATGAGCTGATGACGGTTATATCAAAATTTTGAGTAATGGCAGGAAATTGATCGCAGGAAAATGTGACTCCGTGTTGTGCCACACCTGCAGCGGGGATTGTAAGCGTTAGAACATAGTTACTACTAATGCCTCTTTCGAGTTTAGCCCTACGGGCAATCGTAGTATTCGCTATTGATTGGTCAAACCAGTCTGCACCAATTGCATTGCTGACGTTGGAGGTAAGAGAAAAGGTATTTGTTAATCTGAGGTTTTCAGCGAGTGTGTTAGTGGTATTATTGATCGTTAGATTGATATCAAAAGGATGACCTGCGCGTATAGTCTCGGATTGTATTTGATGGTTTAATTTTAGAGTTGTGCTGCCTGGTATAGCCTTTGTCATGCGGTATCCATCGGTTTCCATAACGGCATTGAGTTCATTGATATAAAAAGGTATAAAATTAGAGTAATTGACGATGGTCCCCAAGAAAGGAGCTGTTGCAAATGCACTATTCGTGCCGATGATTGCAGCCACACCATCATGCTCGATCATCGTAGGCCCTCCAGAATCTCCTGTTTCAAAATGGACTTCATCAGAGTCAAAGCCCAGGGTGAGGTAAGAACTGCTGATGGTTTTTGTGGTTCTATCATCTACCGAGACATTGGCAAATGCTGCTGATGTTTGGCTGCCACCCTTACCTCGCGTCCCTAAAATAACCAAGGGCTCGTTCAAGTAGGCATTGTCATTGGTTAAATTCAAATAAGGATGATGACGGATGTTGTAGTTGGTAGGTATAGCTTGTGTTAGCTTGCCGATCAGCAAATCCGTTTGTTCTGATTGAGTGATGATAGTTTGCGAATCTACCACGAACGATTGAATGGTGTTGTCTGGAGCAAAAAAGCGTATCGTTTGACCGGCGCTGGGAGCTACATGTGAGGCACCTACAAAGTGAATAGGTGAAACCATCGTATATAATAAGCGCGTATCGGATGTTTTCCAGCCAACTCCCGTGAAATCCAAGTGGCTAAAAATAAAATTCGGGTTTCGCGCCGTGGGGTTAGGAAACCCAATGAACGGGTCGTGTTTATTAGAATCATAAGAGCGGTGCACAAGTGCTCTAGCAGGTAACATACTAGCGAGCAAAATTGACAAGACTGTATAATAAACATGTAACCGCATAGTCAATACAATGAAGTTATCATGCCTCAAAATGTTAGCAAGCTATCATTCATAAGAAAATTGGGGTCATTATGGTTGCTCAAATGTATGTTCAGTGGGTGATGTGATATTACCGTGCTGGTCTTGTGCCAGTGGTTCTTGCGACGATGTCAGATGCTTTGCTTTTGATAGACGGGCAATAATTAGAGTAAAAAAATTCGCTGTGGGTTTGACATGTCCCTTTGAACAATGCTTATATCTACGAAGAGCATTGATCTTGATGCTTGCACCAACGAGACCAAAACTACTTATGAGTGACGACAACGACAACATCCCTAAGGCACCAAGCCCTCCAAGCGCCCCTTCAAAGCCCGAGCCACCAGCGCCGGCACCAACGATTCCATTAAAAACAGCCGGCTCAGCTCCAGCCAAACCGCCTTCTTTAGCGCCGACCGTCCAATTGCAAGCTGGTGGTACATCTACAGCTCCAGCTCCAGCTCCCACTGTGAAACTTAGCACACCTGGCGCTACTGGTCCTGCTACTAGCAATTTATCGGGTGGTTCAGGCCAAGCACTTCCCAAGGCAACTGTTCAGCTTTTACCAACGCAGCCAATGACTCCCGGGGTAGCAACCACTCAGCCTGCGACTATTCGCACTGCGGATACTGATGATACCGATGAGTCGGGTGAGGGTGCATCAGCAGGGCTTTCGGTCGTCGCATTAGTAGCTGCTTTAATAGTTCTTGGTGTTCAGATCGCCACTGCTAGTATATGGGTCGATGGTGACTGGGGAAAGCTCTTCGAGTAATTGCTTTGACATGTTTCTACTAATTCAAACAAACACAAAAACTTAACTTAACGATATGGTAATACAAATTATTTTGCTTCTCATTGGTGGCTTAGTTGCATGGTTGGCTTTCTCGACTGGCAACCTACCCCTCTAGTTTGGGTGTTTTCATTTTCTCATGAGCCGTTCGTGGAAATTTCTGCGGGCGGCTCTTGACGTATCCACTCGGCTGTACATATTTCCGCCATGGCAAATACATATAATGAAGACAATTTCGATGCTGAAGTGATTAACTCAGACAAGCCCGTGCTTGTAGACTTTTGGGCAGAGTGGTGTGGTCCGTGTAAAATGATATCCCCGCTGATTGATCAGTTAGCTGACGCAGTTGGCGAAACCGCTGCTGTTGGAAAAGTTGAGGTTGATACCAATCAAGCACTTGCTGGTAAGTATGGCGTTCGTTCTATTCCCTGTCTGCTTTTCTTCAAAAATGGTGAAGTGAAAGAGACGATCACGGGTGCAAACGTGACGCTTGATCAGCTCAAGTCTACTCTTGAGGGACTTGCTTAATAGCTGAAAACAACTAAATCGGGACATAGTGAATATATCCCGCAAAATTGACCAATTTGCCGCGTGGCTTCCTTTGAGGCCCGCGGCATATATGTGTATGCTTGCTATTTGGACGGTTACGCTATGGTTTTTGTCTGCAAGCAGTCCGGACTCAGAGAGTGCTCCCAAGATCCCGCATTTGGATAAAATTGCGCATTTTTCTTATTTTCTTTGCGGGGGTGCAGCATTTGCTGCCTTTTTAGGGCTTAAGTGGCCAGAGTGCTCTGGGTTTCGTGTTTTCACGATGGTGTCTGTGGTATTTTGCCTAATTGGTAGGCTGGATGAGTATCACCAGTCATTTACGCCCGGTAGATCAGCAAATGATATTGGCGACTGGATCGCGGATTGCATGGGAGCTGCATTTGGTGGGCTGCTTGTAATCACCATTTTGTTACCTCGTATGCATAAGCATATTAAAAAAATACGCGAGATCAGTAAAAGATAGCTAATTCTCTTGACTGATAGCTAGCGAAGTGTATTTCTCGCCGCTCGCAATTAACTATTTTTCAATTCAATATTTATTAAAGTAATGGCCAGAGTATGCAGCATCAGAGGTTCCCGTGTCCGTGTAGGTGGTAGAGTTCACCGCTCTGGTCTCGCTAAGAAGAAGGGTGGTATTGGTCGGCACGTCACCAAGGTAGTAAAACGTTCAGTTTCTCCCAATCTACATACCAAGCGCATCTACGTTCCTGAGCTTGGACGTCATGTAAAGCTTAAGCTCAGTGCTAAAGCTATTAAGACAATCAATAAAAATGGTGCCTATGTCACGCTGAAGAAAGCCGGTTTGATCTAGGTTTAGCTCATCAATCAAATTTAATAAAAGCGATGACCGATAGGTTGTCGCTTTTTTTGCTTCACAGAAATCTTGTGGCGCAGCTAGACTGGTTGCATGGGAAAACTTCTTACCGTGTTCGCTGTTGCTCTAATTATATTTGCGGCCTGCAATAAAAGCCCAGAACAACAAGCTGGAAATACCAGAACTGCGAGTGAATCAGCTAATGAAAAATTAGCATCAGTGGATAGTGCTCAAGCTCCATCCTTCCACAACGCGCTGGTAAATGTGGCCAGCAATCTGGAGACTAATGGATCTCATCTATCAGTAACTCATATCGATGAGGATCTCAAACAGCTCGCCGAAGTCATGGACGGACTGCTTGATGTGGCGCGGCAAACTTCCGATGAAGTGCCGTTGAATTTGAGTGTGGTGAATTTAGTCAATGACCTTGGGTTAGAAAAAATTGATGCCGTGGGGCGAAGTTCACGATGGAATGAAAGTGCATGGCACAATCGGTTGTTTATCCAAACTGGAGGGAGCCGCAGTGGCGTTCTCTCGGTTATGGGCGATGAGGGGACCGCCTGGAGAGCGGGAGAGTTTGCTCCTGCCGACGCAGATATGGTGGTTGAATTCGAGTTGAATCTACGCCGCCTCAGGCAAACGATGTTGATCGTGAGCGCCGCATTTGGTGAACAGACACAGCAGGGATTTCTTGAGGCAATGCAGGAAAAAATAGCTAATAGCTCGATGACGGTGGGTGATTTATTAGGAAAGATGGATATACGTGCTACATTGGTCATATCCCTTGACAGGGAGAAGCGCTGGAATGTGTCCGAGCAGGTCGAGCTACCAACAATGCTTGTGACCTTACGTATTGAGAGAGGAATGTGGCTGTGGAAGCAGTTTGGTGAGCATATCGAGGCGGATGCCGAAGTCAGCGAGAGGGATGGACTCAAGATTGTCAAGGCACCCGAAGAAATGGATACGCCTATGGGTAAGCTCAGACCTGTGATTATATTAGACGAATCCAAAGATGTCATTTTGGTTTCCTTGTCGGAAGCTTACTTGGAGAAATGCCGATCAGGGAAAACTACATTATCCAGTAGCGACGACTTCAAGTCAGCAACCACAGGGTTTCCAGCCAAAGGTAATGGGCTTATTTATGTCTCGGGAGATTTTTGCAAAGAGCTTGTCGAGCAGGTCATTCAGGTTAGAAAGAACATACCAAAGGATGGTGAAGCGACAGCGCTTTTTGATGGGTTGTTAGGGGTTTCGAACCTATCCGCGGATGATGTGCCGCACGGCTACGCGTGTTGTCTAGCCAACACGAAAAGCGGTATTTTGATCGTAGGTAATTCTCCCATGCCAGACAAAGGTTATGGAATGATGAGTAGTGTTGCTCCCATTTCTGCAATGGCAGCTATGGCGACCCCCATGATTCTTAAACAAAAGAAAAAAGCACAGCTTATCCAAGTGGTATCTAAAATGAAGCAATTATATTTCCTGTTTTTTGAGTATGATCAAGATGAAGGTAAATTCCCCGAGCAACTGGAGGACTTGGTGCAGAAAGGATATCTTAAACAAGACACCCTTACGATGTTGAATAGATGTCATGCAGACAGCGAAGATAGATCGCTAGTCTATATCCCTGGTTTCAGCATGTCGGATCATTCGGCGACTATTATCATGCATACCCCTGTACCCATCGACGGGAAGCGAACATATTTGAGAATCGATGGTGAAGTGAAAACGATGAAGGAAGCTTCTTTCCAGCAACTGATTAAGGCACAAGGCGCGCGTAAGTAGCTCAAGGTTTAGACAGATCCATGATGAAGTTATTGGGATTATGCCGGTGCTCTGCGCGGGCTTGCCCCATCAAGATATCTAGTGTAAATAGCATACGCCGATGCGGTGATTCGTCCGTGTCTGACGCCCTTAATTTATGAAGCGTTTCCTCCCATACTATCGCTACCTGTTCGAGGTGAAGTGGTATTTCCTGCTTGCGGTGCTATCTGGCGTAGGATTTGGTGTGGCGACGGGCCTAGGTATGCCTTACATGATGAAAACTGTCCTTCCTGAGATGTTCAGGGGTGATGAGATATCGTGGGTGGAATTAATACCTGTGGCATTAATTTTGCCCGCAGCATTTTTTGCACGTGGCCTGTGTGACTACGTCAACAGTTACTTTATCCAATACTGTGGTGGGCGAGTGCTTGAGCGAATTCAGGTCCAACTATTTAAAAGGTTACAGTTCCTTTCGGTTGGGTTTTTCCAGCAAAACAAAAGTGGCGACCTTTTAAGCCGTCTTATGGTCGATACACAAATGATGCGTAATGTGTTGGTCAATATTTCTAATGATTTGATCAAGCAGCCGATGGTATTGATTTCTGCTTTAACGTATCTGGTGGTTCAATCAATTGAGCGCGGTGAGATGTTCTTCTTGTTGGTTTGTATGGCGACTATACCGATGTGTGTGTTCCCCATTCGGATTTTTGCGAAAAGGCTCAAATTTAAAGCTGAAAAAGTGCAATCTGAGATGGGAACTATCTCGGCCTCGGTCACAGACAGTATTCAGGCGCCACAGGAAATTCGTGCATACAACATGCAGAGGAAAGTAATCTCCGCATTTCGAACTAAAGTTCTGCAATTATTCAAGGCACGAATGAAGGTGGTCAAATATGACAATATGATTTCTCCCTCAGTGGAGATTATTTCATCCTTCGGTATTGCGGCAGCTATTCTATATGCGGGAAGATCAGGAATGGAATTCG
>JABHEX010000089.1 GCA_018676385.1 Akkermansiaceae bacterium | reverse complement strand
GAATAGACAACCCACAGCTGACCATTGATGAACTTAAGCAGCATATCAAAGGCCCCGATTTTGCTGGGCGGTGTGAGATTCGTGGCTTTAAGGGAATTGACAGCTATTTCCATACTGGCCGGGGTAGTATTAAGATGCGCGGCACGATGGAGGTGGATGAGAAACCATCAGGAGTCTCTGTTATTACAATCACTGACGTGCCACATGGAGTGAATCGTGCCGTATTGCAGCAACGAATTGCTGAGTTGGTGCGTGAGAAAATCCTATTGGATATCTCTGGTATGCGCGATCTCTCGGATGATGAGACGCGAATTGAAATCACACTCAAGCGCGATGCTCGTCCTCAGGTGGTCGTTAACCAAATCTTCAAACTCACATCAATGGAGACATCTTTTGGTGTCAATATGTTGGCTATTCATGAGCGCCGTCCTAAGCAGTTGTCTATCATGGATGCGTTGGACTGCTTTATCGAGCACCGCCGTGAAGTTATAATTCGTAGGACACGATTCCTCCTTCACAAAGCCGAGGATCGCGCTGAGAACTTAGAAGCTTTCCTTTTGGCATTGGGCCACCTTGACGATTTTATAAAGATCATTCGAGGGTCAAAAAACCGAGATGAAGCACGTGAACTTCTTAAGGCTTATACGTTTCCAACAAAAACTGCCGAGCAATTAGGCATTTTGATTCGCTCTCAACCAAGTATTCAAGGAGATACGTATATCTTTACCGATCGTCAGGTAAACGCGATTCTTGAACTGCGTCTCTACCAGTTAACTGGCATGGAGCAGGATAAAGTGAAGAATGAATATGATAATATTTTGGAGGAAATCACAGATTACCTCGATATTCTGGCTAAAGAAGCTCGTGTTCTTGCAATTATCAAAGAAGAGATCCTTGAGGTCAAAGATAAGCATGCAACACCTCGCCGCTGCCCAATTCTTCCAGACGAAGGTGAGATCGCAATTGAAGATCTTATCGCTAATGATGGTATGATTGTGACGCTGTCGAACAAAGGTTACATCAAGCGTACACCATCTGCTGAATACCGTGTTCAGGCACGTGGCGGCAAAGGAGTTCGTGGGATGGAGACACGCAATGCCAATGTCTCTGATGAAGATGAACAGGATTTTGTCGAGCACTTGTTCTCAGCCCAAGCACATGATTACCTGATGTTCTTCACCAATACCGGGCGTGTATACGTGGAGCGTGTCTATGGTGTCCCTGAAGGATCTCGAACATCGAAGGGTCGTAGTATTAAAAATATGCTTAACCTCCAGCCTGACGAAAATATCGCCGCCACACTCCGGTTAGAGCGCCAAACGAACGAGGAAGGTGAAGACACTACCTTTGGTGAAGATAATGGATTCGTATTTTTTGCTACTCGCAGCGGTAAGGTAAAGAAAACAGGATTAAGTCAGTTTAGAAATTTCAGAAAAGATGGAATCATTGCAATCAAACTAGATGAAGGTAATGACCTTGTGGAGGTGAAATTGACGTCTGGTAATGATGACATCTGTCTTGTTACCAGTGCTGGATATTGTGTGCGCACAAGTGAGCAGAATATCCGCCCAATGGGACGACCATCAGCTGGTGTGGCAGGGGTCAAACCACGTGAGGAAGATCACCTTGTGGCGCTGACGATTGTAAATGATGAAACCAAGCTTCTCGTCGCTAGTGAAAATGGTCTTGGTAAACGCACGTCATACGATGAATACATGGCCAAAGGTCGTGGAGGCAAGGGAATGAAAACTATGAACGTGACTGAAAAAACAGGTCGTGTAGTTGGAGCTTTATCTGTTTTTGAGGATGATGAACTCATGCTCATGACATCGGTTGGGCAGTCAATTCGTATTCGCTGTGCCGATGTTCGTGAAACGGGACGCGCTGCTCAAGGTGTTAAATTAGTAAATCTCAAAAATGGCGAAAGCCTGCAAGATATTGCCCGCGTTGTCCCAGATGATGATGAGGTGGAAGATGTTGATGCGGATAATCCCGAGGATGGGGACGTCGTTGGCCAAGAAGCATAAACTATGGCAGATCTGTTTCCAGAACGGGTATTTCTTGGCTGGAACGTGCCGCTGATTGAGTCGGTCAAAGATTGGTTGCTAGCAGATCAGGATCTTTTGTCCGAGACATTAGTTGTCGTGCCCACTTCTAATAGTGGCAGGCGGCTGCGGCTAGCTTTATCAGCTGAGGGTGGGGGGGTGTTATCACCGCATGTAATTTCACCAAGCCGATTGTTCGACGTGGATGGGGTTGCCTCACGCACACAGCAATTGTGGGCGTGGGTTAAAGCGGTGCAGTCAATTCAGCCGAAAGATTTTCCCAATTTGCTGCCAAAGCACCCAGACACGGCTTTGGAAAGCTTCAGAGCTGCAATGGCTTTAGCACGTCAGATGCATAACTTGCGTGATACTCTAGCAGATGCTGATAAAAGTTTTCATGATGCATTGGCATGTAGTCCTGAAAAAAACCGTTGGCTAGAGCTTTGTGAGCTTGAGACGCGGATGTTTCAGGTGTTAAAATCATGGAGGTTACGTGATGCCGTGCAGGCTAAGCGTGAGCGGTCAAATGCTCCTAACATTCCTGTGGGTGTATCACGAATCGTTGTAGCCTGTGTTCCCGATCCTTCGCTGTTAGCTCTCAATTCCCTGCAGGCACATTTGAGAGCAACCATTCCAATCACAGTGCTGATCCATGCGCCGGACGATGAGAGCAGCGCTTTTGATGCATGGGGTGTCCCATGTCCTCTAATTTGGAACAATAAGACGATTCCCTTTCCTGAGTGGCAAAGTCGACTGCATTTAGTGGATTCTGCTAGTGAGGCTGCAAATCGCGCAGTGAGCTTGTTTTCGGAACATGAGACCGATTCAGAAGCGGCTGCTCTCGCTCTTTGTGACATATCATTTGCACCAGCTCTTGATCGTGCTTTCAATAGTGCAGGCTGGCCGCTTTATGATCCTGAAGGTCAACCAATCATGGACTCAGGAATTGCTCGATTAGTAATGTGTTGTGCTGATTTACTCCGCAATGTTTGTTCATTCGACGCTGCCCGTGAGCTGGTGCGAGTGCCGGGCGCTGAACTGTTTCTGCCACTCAAAATATCGCGTAAGCATGCGGCAATGCTAATGGATCAACTACACCACAAGCATCTTCCTGAAACTATGGATGATGCGCGCTATTTGGCATCGGGTGAAGCACTGAAGATAATCAACTCCATTTCATCTAGGTTGGATGAAATGAAATCAGGAAATATTTCCGTAGTCATAAGATCTTGGCTGGTAGCTTGGTTGAAAGAAACCGATGAGGACCTGGCTTGCAAGGCTGAGCTTGCATCTGCTGAGGTGGTTGATGCGATTGAACACATGGAGTCACATGGTGACGGAGTGTCAGCTCAAGAGGCTATGGAAATGCTAACGGAGTCACTCGGTGGAGTAAAAACGTCTTCAGGGAAAGGTGATGAAGTTCTTGATATGGAAGGCTGGCTTGAGGTTTCATATGACTCTGCACCCCATTTGATCTTGGCCGGTATGCATGAGGGTTGTGTGCCTGATGGTGCTATTGATGATGTGTTTGTGCCCAACAGCTTAAAAAAAGAGCTGGGTCTGCGTGACGCGGCGGCTCGATGTGCCAGAGACACATTTCTATTGTCTGCAGCACTCCAAAGCCGAAAAGAAAATGGTAGAGTCGATGCCCTTGTAGCCAGTTTTAATGATGCCGGAGAGGCATGTAAGCCATCACGATTGCTCATGCGCTACGAAGGTAAAGAACTTGCTGAGGTGGTGAATCATTTGTTTGCCGAAATACAATCTGGTGATTCTCCAGTAGGGCCATGGACACGTGACTGGGACTTAAAATTTCCACATGTTGATAATAAATATCTTAGTAATCCTCCTCGGCCATTATCACCATCTGCGATTAAGGATTATATGGCCTGCCCACTGAGGTTTTTTTTAAAACGTATCGCAAAAATGAAGACGTATGACGCTGAGAAACGCGAAATGGATGCGTTGGATTTTGGTAATCTATGTCACCAAGTGTTGGAGGTTTTCGGCAATGATGAATCGATTCGTGATTCGTTAGATGCAGAAGCAATAGCAGATTACTTGTCCGATGCACTTAACCAAACGATTGAGAAAATCTATGGCAAAAAAATAAACCTTCCGTTGATGGTTCAGGTGGAATCAGCGCGCGAGCGGCTACGTGTATTTGCATCCAAGCAAGCGGACGAGCGAGCCGCAGGATGGAGAATCGCCGCGACTGAATT